>CAXBHV010000587.1:0-5228 GCA_963974855.1 uncultured Rhodopirellula sp.
GAGGATTTTTGCTAATTCTCGCGCATTGACGAGTTCGACGAGTTCGTCATCGCGTCGCTCAGCATTTTTAGACTCGGATTGACCGAATGGTGTCGTCATTGGTCAACCTTTAGTTCTTCATCTTTGCTTTGGAAAAAAATCCACTCATGGGCAAGTTCACCGACTTTGGAAACGAGCGGAAGATCATCACGTCCGAAACGAGACGACTCCTGCCAAACGTCTCCGTTCTTGAACAGACGGGTGATCGTGACGGCATGTCGGATTCCAACTTTCGTGTCGTTCCTCCAAACCGACGCTTTGATGAAACCCATGCGGATGATGTGGACTGGTGGCCGACTCATGATTGCACTCCCTGATTTGTGCGGACCATTTTAAATTTTGCATAGGAAATAAGTCAGAAAACGAGGGGCCGACAACACGTGATGTGTGTTCGTTGCCGGCCCCTCAAAAAACCTCTGCTTGCGCATCGGGCGAAACTCGTGGTAGTCTTCAATGGACTCGCTCGATCGGTCACCCGTTCGTTGCGATTCACTGGTGAAGATTTACCGATGAAGTTTCTAAAAACCGACGTGGAATCAATTTGCGTTTGATCCACGTCAGAACCTTCTCTCTAAACCATCAAAAAACCGGCTGCCGCCATCAACTTAGTAGTCCGATGGCAGCAACACTGTGGTGTAGGAACTACATGGCTCTGTGATGACCCAGAAGCGAACTTGATCTCGATCGTCGTAGGCGGACAATAATCGATAGCCCACGTCCAATGCGAAATCGTTCGCTTCACGGTCTTCGGCACAGACCAAACCCCAGTCACCTTTGCGATGCCGTTGCAGGGCAATGCAAATGTCGATTGGGTTCAGCTTTTTTGAAGCTGACGCTGTAACAAAGACTGGACCAGTCTCAACAACCTCGGAGGATTCAAATGTGTTTATCATTTGGACCTCCTTTTTTTTCGGCCAGCACTTGACGCTTTAGCCTTCGTTCCTTCATCCATTGCGTGTCCCGGAACTGCTTCGTGAACATCGATGACAATTTGATCTCGAATCCACGACATTGCCTGTTCCAAAACTTCGCCAACACAAGGCAAGTCCGAGTAATTGAATGACCGTACGTCACGCCAATCACCTTTCTTGTCCCTGTAGGAGCGACTCGCAGTCACCGTGTACCAAGGCATTCCCGTCTCAGGACGGTTCAGCCAAATTGATGCACGAATACTGCCAATCCGGATTTCATTTATTGGTTTATTTTCTTCTGCTCTCATTCTTCTCCTTGGGTACGTTGTGTCTTTCAAGCAGCACCGAACTCATTTCCGTTGCTGCCGATCTGATTTGCAAAACCGTTTTCAACCTTGATTAACCGTGCGGCTTAAGCGGCTGCTCTCATCGAACAGCTTTCAGTCCGAACATCAGAGCAAACGAACTCGTTTACTCTGGTCTTCGCTCTGGTGTTTTGCTTCTCGTCGCAGTTCCTTTGAACTCCATTCAAACGTGGCAGTGAACTGTCACGGGTTGATAAATGGCAAACCGTTGCTCGTTGTTTATTTCAGCTCTTGAGCAGAGAGCGATTGGGGTTGCAGAAGGGTTGGCTTCTACAAAAAAATATCGCTGATTAGCTCTTCCTTTCTTTTTTCGGGATCACCGTGACCAGTTCCGGCATCACCACCACGGTCACAGGCGCGCTGCGTACATCGAACGTCTTGAACTGCTTCATGACGGCGTCCGCTCTGGACTGTCGTGCCGTAATCCAAAACCATCCAAAATTTGCTTGCTTCAGTTTGTTTTTGACCATGTCAAACGCAACAATTCGAAGAACATCATCACGGAGCGATCTTGCCGAACGCATCGGCACACCGGTCATGTGTCCGTCCACTCGAAGAAAACCAAGCCAGTCGCGGGTGCCCATGTCCTCGCGGCGAAAGAACCCCTGCGGCAGACCGCCCGAGCAATGCCCGATCGCGGCAGCGAGGTCGTCCTCGGAAGCTCGCACCGCGTTAGGGCAATACTGGGTAAAGAAGAGCAAGCGTGCGTATGCACGCACCTTGCCATCACCTTCGAGATCCTTTGCCAACGATGGCGCGAGCGACATCGTTGATGCCGCGAACTTTGACAATCGAAAGTAGGTCATTCCACCGCAAAGTGGCCGAGCAACGACGAGCTTGCGACGGGTTAACGCCCACATCGCGTTCGACAATTCTTGTCCGCTAAAATCACTGGTCGCCTCCCAAGTTGCCTTGATGATGATGCCATGGGTAACGATCAGCGATAGCAGCAGCCGTTCAAGGTCTGAGTGAAGATCGAGCTTTTGGAAACGCGAATCCTCCACAAAAGGTAACGCTGCCACGGGCTCGGGCTTCGATGGTGATTGTTCGCGGCTCATGAAGATACCTCGGTGGTGGGAACAAACATGTCATCCATGGCCTTCTGATCTTGATTACTGGCTACGGTCGCTTTTTCACGACTCGGTTCAGGCCGAGACTTCCCTTGCTTCTTCATCGTCGGGGTCGGCGGGACTGGCAGTTCATTGACAACGACCATGCCGGGCAAGTCTTGCGGCCACTGAAAGCCGAGACGACGCAAGTACTCTTCGTGGCTGATATGAAAGGAATTGCGGACCACGAACGGCACTCCCCGATACTGCGCAAAACCACCGCGTTCGCCCTTGATTTGAGTAACACTCAAGAAAGGATCGCTCGAAACTTGGTGCAGACAGTTCATCGTGATTCGAGGTTCGTCACGAAGCGTACGAGATACCGAGCGCCGTTCAGGTGATTCCGTGATGGTTCGATGAAACTCTTTGCGGGTACCGAACAGTTTCGCCAAGTGCTCGATGTCATCCGCTGTCGTTACAGACAACCATTGTCGAATAGCGCAGTTACCCTCGATAGCACTAAGCAGCACCGGACCAACGTTCCGCAAGTCACCTATGCTTTGATTCGCAATCACCATCCCGATATCGCGCCCACGCGCTTGCTGAAAGACAATGTCCAAGTTGTCCGAGATCATCTGTTGAAATTCGTCGATCACAACTTGCACCTTGACCTTCCGGGGAGCGGCGTCAGCAGCGATCAGTAAGTATTTGACAACCAACCGCCCAACGGTTTGGGCAACAAACGGTGAAGTGACCGAAGGCAGGTGAAAGTAGTAGATCGCGGGGGACTGAAAGGCCGCAGCCAGATCGATTTGATTTTCGAGCGCCTCTTGCGAATGTGGAGTCGAGTTAGTGACGTTTAGAACATTGCAACCAGCAAGCGAAAGGACGGTTTCAGCCACTTGGATGTAGTCTTTACGGTGCTGGGAACCAACGTACGATGTCCAGTCCATCGCCTGCGTCATCATGGCGCAGTACAGCTCGTGAAATGAAGAGATGCCGGGGTTTGCGACCAAGCACTCTCGCACCGTCGCAGAGTTCAATGCCGAAAAGTGACCTTGTCCGTAGATCAATCCGTAAAAAAGACCTAGCGGTTCGGTGATCAGCGAAACCCGATCCGCGAAGCTCATGTTGTTTAATCCGCCAGTCAAGAACGGATTGAAGATGTGCGACGGCTTTCCTAGCTGGAGCGTAAAGACGCGAATGGGAATATCAATTCCAGTGCGACGTTTAAGGTCCACTTTTGCTGCGAAGCACGCGGCAAGGTTTTCATACTTGTCCGCCTTAAAGTCCAGGAAGAGCAGGGCCATATCACCAAAGCCGATCGACTGCTCAACGAAGGGAGCAAGTCTCATCGATGACTTTCCGCTCCCCGAGTTTCCTAAGATGTGAGCGTGCTCCCAGAAAAGGTCACGGTTGATGATGATGGGTGAACCGTCCGCAGCGACGCGTCCCCAGTAGTAAAATGAGTTTTTAGACATTCGCGTTCTCCTCAGCTCGCAGCTTCGAGACGACAACGTCGAACGGAGTCCGGTCTACGTCAAAATGAACCGGGCGCGCCGACAGCGATGCTCCGAGCAGTAACGCAGTGAGTCCCACCATCACGCCGTTCACCGCCATCAATGAAGTTTCCACCGAGACTTTTGCCATTCCCTGTTCGGCAACAGCAATCAATGTTGACCCCACAACAACGAACACGAAGGGAAGCAAGCGGAGAAATGGCTGTGGAGCCGAACTTCGGATCAGGCCGGGTACCAGCGAACTTGATTCGGGATAGCCGAGATAGTGCTTAATCGTCAGCCACAAGAATCTTGCTGGATACTTGGCAATTCCAACGATCAACGAGTAGGCAATCGCCGCTACCATAAATGCAGCAATTGGAACGGCAACAAGTCGCATCGAGGTCCAGAGAGAAAGGCACTGCGAGATCCCCACCACTACCGCCAAAAGCTGCAAAGCGTTCAAATCCTGCTGTCGGCGTTGTTGGGCGATCGCGGGGTCACGTCGAATGACTTCAACGTCAATGCTTTGAAAGTGAATGGCAATCTCCGCCGCAGTCCAGAGCATTGTCAGCATCGTCAGCGAACAGACCGCTTTCAATGCACCGCCACCGGGGATGAAGGAAAGAGTTGCGGTCGCAAACAGACTGATCGCACTAACGGCACCAGTAGCGTAGAACGCGAACTGCGAACGTGATTCCCAGCGAATGACGACTGCGACGGTGAGGATCACCACCATCAGTCGACTAATACCAGCAAACTTCAACGCGGCGTCAAGACTCGCTTGAGCAAAAAAGTACGCAAGAATGACACACAAAAGCACGCCCCCAAACAGGCACACTGCCGATTGCCGAGCAGCCGCCGGATTGAACTCATGCAGCGCCGGAAATTGAATGGGAAAAGCGTCGTGGCTGACACTTTCCGCATTCATGGGGTTGTCGAATTGAATGGGATCAACGGCCATTGGATTTTAAGCCTCCGAGTAGTTGGCAAAGAACAGGGGTAACAAACACTGAGAATCGAAGGCCATTGGGCCACGATTTTTTTCGGATCGTCGTCTCGATCAACGACTTTTTTGAGTCAGTAGCGGTGAGCGTCACGAGTACGAGTTTTTTTGCCGCAACCAAGCTCGCGTACTGGCTGTTGCCCACTCGGGATCGAATGTCGGCATTCAATTTTGAAACTAGGTGAGCTGGTGTCCCTCCTAAATCAACGCGGATCAAACGGAGCATCTGAGTCGAGTTAGCCACCTCGACTGCATGCGGAATCCCTCGATTGGTCTCCGCTTCGCTTAAAACGAGCAACGCGATCTCTTGGTCTGTCATCACCTGAAGCCGAGGCGTCGATCGGCTCACGAAATCGAGC
>CAXBHV010000588.1:0-5224 GCA_963974855.1 uncultured Rhodopirellula sp.
TCATCACCAGATCCGCCTGACGACGGAGTTCAGGAACGTAGTGGCGAGCGGTTTCAATTCCGTTATCGAAGCGAAGCCCCTGAATATTTTTCGGTGCGGTGGTCTGATCGGTGTTGTGGTAGCCGAGAGCCAAAACGGCAATCTTTACTTTGCCCACCGAGAACACGTGGAACGGCTTGCCCAGAAACGGTTGGTTCGTTTCTTGCTCGATAATGTTCGCGCCTCGCAGCGGAAAGGCGGCGAGTTTTTGCAGATGGCGAGTTTGTTCCACGCCATAGTCAAAGTCATGGTTGCCGAGCGCCATGTAGTCGTAGCCGACGGCATTCATCATGCGAATAACGGCTTCCCCCTGAGTGAGGTTCCCGAGCAGGTCGTCGCTAAACGTGTCGCCCGCATGAACCAGTAGCACATTTTGCTCGCCCCGCTTCTGACGAACTCTTTCAACGGCGGAAGCCAATGCCTCGAACCCGCCAATCCGGCCCTCTTTCCCGAAACGGTTTTCTGGTTGTTGAGGGTTGCCCGTTTGGGACGTTGCATCTTCCGAAACGACGCGAAATGGCATATGCCGACCGTGGAAGTCGCAAGTATGCAAGACCGTCACCTCCGTCGGACTGATCGCTGTATGTTTCTCATCTGCTTCACAAATTGAGCAGCCAAATCCAGCGAGCAGAACACTGAGTATCATGGTTTTCATAGGTTTAGACACCGGTTATTTAAACGGGATGTAGAGATAGCCGCCCATTTAGATCGTGAGGTCAATGTCCTGATCAGTGATCGGCAGGGGCCAATCTTTGCCTCCGCAAGCAGCTATGAGGTTGGATGCTGGGACGAGCCGAACCTGTTTCAACTGCAATCATGTCTGCAAATCATGCGCCCACTCTCTTTTAAGCTCTTCAGACATGTCGGCCGACAATACGGCGGTGCGTGTCGATGCCGGAGTCTACCTGTCGATTCCCGATCCAGGAGTGGACAGCGAAATTGCATGATCGGTGATATCATTGACCACTCTCCCACGTCGAACTCGAAGCGGCCATCGCCTCCGTTGTCCAATACCAAACCGACGGCAAGGAAGAATGGACCGAACGGACCTACGAGCGCCCCGGATTATGCCCGACCGAAGGCTATGTAGTGGACGAGGCTACCTTACCATTTCATCGGCTTACCGTCGCATCTCGCGCAGACTCCTGCGACGCTGCTGGGCAAATACGACGGGGTGATGCCAGCTGCCATCTTCGCTGGCTAGAATCTCAGCGTGGACTGGATGTACGTGAATTCGCCGTCGTTGCCACTCGCTCCGTTGGGAGCAATTCCAGCGGGGCCGCCTTGGATGACGGGGCTGTCAAAGTAGTCGCCTGCCCACAGGTAGCTGTAGCCGACCAAGAAGTGGGCTCGCGGCGAAATGCTCCAGCGCAACTGCAAATCCAACTCGTGGCCAATCTCGTTGCCCGCAGACCCAGTGGGATCTTGGAACGATGCCGCTGTGCCATTGGTGTACAGCGCATCTCGGCTGTTGGCGAGCCAGAAGTTGTGGAAATGGATGCGACATTCCAAGTCGTCGCGGACCGCAAGCGACGTCTGCACATTCAAATCCTGAATGTTTTGACGCCCCGTCAAATCGGCGAGTCCCAGGTAATAGTGTCCGCGAGGCTCGAGTTGGTAGAACGTTCCGTGAACGCCGTCGTTCAAATCGCCGTCGCCCGACGCCCAGTCGTAGAATAGCCAGGTGGTCGGCTTAAGCGGCAACCTTTCAAAGCTGTGCCCGAGTCCGACGGTTGCAAAGCCAGCCGATTGACGGGAAGTCGAAAAACTTCCGAATTGGTAGCCGCCTTCGAGTTCAAACCGCAGGTCACCTTCGTTGCGAAAAACGCGACCACCGATCGTGTGGACATCGAAACCACCAGGAACACCGGCAAAGGTTTGCACTAGATCATCATCTTCGGTCATCCCAAAGTAATAAAGGTCGCGTCTTGCCGTGTCGGTTGTCGCTGTACCGAAGACCCCGTAGAACTGTCGGCTCTGGTCTGGATTGTCAAAATTGTGATCGTCGGGCTGATGCTGTCTCGGATCGATCGGCCGCACCCAGAAGGCGTCGACACGTGCCGAATCGGACTTCCACCAACTCCGCACTCCATCGTGGGTCAGCGGCGTGTTACGCCAAGGACGGCTGGCAACGAGCCGTTGCGACCCATAGTGCATTTCTTGGCGTCCGAAACGCAGCCACCATTCTTGATCGTCACCACTGCTGAGCAGTAACGCATCCACGGCAAGCATTTGCATATCGAAACGGTTGACTTCGCTGCCACGCGGCGGAAGATTTTCGCCGTCGCTAGTCGCATCAATCGCTTGCCCGAAGACGCGCCAGTTGTCTCCGATATGGATGTCCGCGAACAACAACGTCTGCGACAGCAAGAATTCGTCGCTGGCACCCGTCAACCGGCGACCGCCGCGTAGATTGTTTTCGTTGTGATACCGAGATCGGAATCGACCGCCCAAGTCGATCGTAACGTCGCGCGAGGGACGAAGTCGCTTCAATCGCTCGCCCAGAAAATGTCCTTGGTACTCCGGATCGTCGAGGTAGCTGAAATCGTTATCGATAAAGCTTTGCTTGTAGGCCGCTCTGGCTACCTCAGCATCGTCAGCACGCGTCTGCGACGTCACCACCGATGAGATGGCGATCGCAAACAAAAAAACATGCAGTTGGAGATATCGATTGACGTTCATATCGGCATAGATCGGAGAATCGCACGCGTCAGCGATAAGGAAAACACCACATTTGGGGGCCGTATCCAACCGTTCAACGAGGTAGTTCAATTACAATCGGAGTAATCAAAATCATTTAACAGTGCGATTTTCTCCGGGGTACACGACCATGCGTATCGTCCATCAGTTGCTGATTGCAACGATTTTGCCGACGATTCTGATTTGGCTGGTGGGGATCTACGCAACCAGTGTTAGCGAAGCCAGTTTGCGCAACGCCATCGAAGCGAACTCGGTCACCCGCGCTCAAGAGGTCATGGACGAGGTTGATTGGATCATTCAAACCCGCGCGACGACGTGGCAGGCGTATTTGCAAACCGACTTGGTGCGCGAGTCATTGCGGCGATCCAATGAAGAAATGATCCAGATGGACGATCCGGCGGGATTGGTTGAGCAACGTGATCAGCAGTGGTTGTCCACGCCGGCCGAGGAAACGATCCCGTTGATGCAGCAGGTCATGAACAATGATCTGGCTCGCGACTTCAATGTTTGGCTGCGTCAATTGGAAAAAACAGCGGGGCATGCTGTTTTCGGCGAGGTGTTTATCACCAACCGATTTGGTGCAAATGTTGCTCAAACCAACCGCACTTCGGACTACCGCCAAGACGACGAATCATGGTGGCAACAGGCTGTTGAAAACGGATTGCATATTGAGGACGTCAGTTTTGACGAGAGCGCGGGCATCTACTCTGTCGACATCTGTCTGAAGGCGGTCGATGAGGACGGCGAGTTCCTGGGCGTGATGAAAGCCGTTTTAAATATTCAAGAATTGATTGATATTGTCGACAAGTACAAGCGAAATAGCCAAACCGACGGGTATCTGTTGCTCTTCGATCGAAATCACAACGTGATCCGCGAAGCCGGTGAAGAATCGACAGGCCTGCGAGACGGCAGTGCGTACTTTCAAGACGTCGAGTTCGATAAGAACGAGAACGCATTTGTCGCAAATCTAACCCATATTCGCGATGGCGAAGAGTTATTAGGCGCGTTCGCGGTTTCTCGCGGACATGGTGACTTTGCAGGCATGGGCTGGGTCGTTCTGGAAGCAAGAAAAACTTCGGTGGTTTTTGCTCCGATCAAACGACTGCGCAACCAAATCATCTTGCTCGCGTTTGCCGCCACGCTGCTTGTCATTGCCGCCGGATGGCTGATCGCGCGTTCGGTAACCCGCCCGGTGGACGTGTTGCTCCGAGGCGCTCATCGCATCGGTCAAGGAGAACTCGAATACCGAATTCCTGCTGCGGGACAGAATGAAGTCGCCAAGTTAAGTGCCGGATTTAATCAGATGGCAGGAAACCTGCAATCAATGGTGGACGACTTGAAAACCAAAGAGGAAAAGCTGACAGAGCAAAACGAGCGATTGGAATCACAACGCTTGACCCTCGCATCGCAAGAAGAAATGTTGAGAGCACAACGTGAGCGGAATACGCTTTTCGAGGCGATCGCTGATACGGTCGGGCGTCTCAACTCAACCAGCGATGACATTCTATCAACGACGTCAAAACAGGCTCGAGGATCGCATGACCAAGCCGCTGCCGTTTCTCAAGCCGCGAGCACGATGAACGAGATCTCCAGCATTGCTCACGATACCGCGGGACGAGCCAATGGGATGGTCGACGAAGCGCAGCATGTCGAAGCGACTGCCGAAACAGGTCGTGAAGCCATGAAAAAGTCGATCGAAGCGTTGGAGTCCGTTAGAAGGCAAGTCGAAGAAACAGCCACCCACATCATCTCGCTTGCCGAACAGGCTCAGGCGATTGGCGAAATCACTTCGACGGTCGATGACATCGCCGAACAAACCAATGTTCTGGCGCTCAACGCTGCTGTGGAAGCCGCTCGAACTGGCGAACATGGCAAGGGATTTGTTGTCGTGGCAGCCGAGATCAAACGGTTGGCCCAGCAATCGATGCAATCGACACGCGAAGTGCGCGGCATTCTATCGGAGATTCTTAATGCCATCCGCAAAGCCGTGGAATCGTCCGAGCGGGAAACGGTGGTCGTTGCCGAAGCTAGGCAGGTAGCTCAGCAAACCGGCAGCCTGGTTCAAACGTTATTGGAGACGATCTCGGCGTCCGCGTTGACCGCCAAACAGATCGCTGCGGCAGCAACAAGACAGGCAACCGGTACGGTGGAACTCGATAAAACCATGCAGGACATGGAACGGATGACGGCCGACCACGCATCAGCGCTGCAAGAAATCGAACAATCGGCAATGAATTTGACCGAATTGAGTACGGAACTGGCGGGACTCACGTCCGAATCCGCCAACGGGCAAGCTTCGACAAAGGGCAACGCTTTGCGTTCGGTAAGGTTGGGCAACGACGCCATCACCTTTCCGAAGTAACTCATGCTTGGGCAATATCGAAACAGTAGAGGACGTCCCTCGTTACCGAGTCGGCGATGTACTGCAAGTGGCGCGGCTGGCCCATGAGCCTCGCTTTGACGGGATTTCTCATAGCTGATGTGA
>CAXBHV010000589.1:0-5193 GCA_963974855.1 uncultured Rhodopirellula sp.
AGCGTAGCGGAAGTCGTCAAGACTTTCGTTTCCATGACGTATGCCCCCGAAACTCACGCACGAGTTCCGCTAAAGGAAATACTTCACAGCGTTGCGTTTGGGCGAGAGGCATCGGTTGATTCAAACAAAACGCAGATGCGATCGTGAGCCGTGGGCCGTAAGGCACCGGGTAATGCGTAAAACCCGGACGCTGACAACAGCCTCCGGCTTAGAAAAATCGTGACCCCACGCGTGAGCAGATCACCGAACGCAACATGCCTACCTGCGTTGCAACGATAAAAACGGCGCCGAGACACTCTTTCAAAAGCATTCAAGTTGAATCTCCTTACGCGCATCCTGCCCATCATTCTGACCGGGTTGACGGTTTCGTCATTCAGCTCTGCCCAAAACGCTGTACCGACAAAATTGGCCGCGTGCCGGATTCGCGTTGTCGATGATCAATCAGGATGGCCCGTCCCATTGGTCGAATTAAAAACGACCCACCAAGTCCGCTTTGTCACTGACAATGCCGGAGTCATCGCGATCGATGATCCATCGCTGCTCGATCGTGAAGTCTATTTCAGTGTGATCGGACACGGATACGAAATCCCGGCCGATGGATTTGGTTTTCGAGGTGTTCGGCTGACGCCACGTCGCGGCGAAACACTGACCGTAAAGGTCCACCGAACCGTGATCGCCAAACGTGTTGGACGGCTAACCGGGTCTGGCTTGTTTGCCGAAAGTCAAAAACTCGGCGACGAACTCGATTGGAACGACGGCCCGGTGTTTGGATGCGACAGCGTGCAAACCGCCGTTCATCGAGGCAAGATGTTTTGGGCGTGGGGCGACACCAAGCTAGCCTTTTACCCATTAGGCGTGTTCGATATGACCAGCGGAACGACGTCGCTAAACCCGTTTGATTCCGTGCAACCGCCACTGAAACCCAAGTTCAATCTGTTTCTCGATGAACGCGGGCGTCCCAAAGGCGTTGCTCCGATCCCCGGCGACGGTCCAACTTGGTTGACCGGCTACGTCAGCCTACCGGACAAAAATGGCGACGAGCATTTGGTTGCCTTTTATCGAAAAATCAAAGGGCATCTCCAGACGTACGAAGCAGGACTGTGCGAGTGGAACGAGTCGAGCTTGGAATTTGAAGCTGTTCGCGCGGTCTGGAAAGCATCCGATGGGACAACACCGCCATCGCTCACCGAAGAAGGCCATCCGGTATTCTGGACCGACACCGAGGGAAAACGTTGGCTGCTGCTCGGCAACCCGCTGCCTCGCATTCAAATCGCCGCCAGCTATGAGGCCTGGAAAGACTTCGAGAATTGGAAAACAATCACACCGCAAAAAACGCTTCGCTCGGCCGGCGATGGCAGCGAGATCGTGCCACATTCAGGCTCGATTGCATGGAACGCGTTCCGCAAACGCTGGGTGACCGTATTCATGCAAAAGTTCGGAAAACCGTCCGCCTTTGGAACGCTGTGGTATGCCGAAGCCGATTCGCCCATGGGACCTTGGGGCAACGCCGTCGAAATTCTTTCACATGACAACTACACGTTCTATAATCCACGTCTACATCCTGAACTAACGCCGGCGGGTGATCACGTCCTGCTGTTCGAAGGAACGTATACGGCGGAGTTCGCCAATCACGCGGCGGCAACGCCGTATTACGACTATAACCAAATCTTGTATCGACTTGATCTCGACGATCCTGCGCTGCAGCCGGCCCAGCAATCTGTCACGTCTTCGCAACCCTAAAAACTGCACCATGCTTTCACATCTTCGCCTGTTCGCCGCTATTATGCTCGCCGCTGTCTTTTTCGTTTGCCAATTCAGTTTCGCAATTGCGACAGAACCCCCAGGCTCGACTCCGCTGCGATACACCAAATGGAGCGGCAAGATCAACGTGCCCGACCCGGTGGCCATCAGTTTTGACAACGAAGGTACGGCGTACGTGACGCAAACGCAGCGGCGAAAAGCTAACGATTTGGACATTCGCAACAATCGCGATTGGATCACCAACGATGTTGGATTTCAAAGCGTCGATGACCGCCGAGAATTTTATCATCAACGTCTGGCCCCAAACCAAGATCAAGAGAAGAACCGCAAACGCGTTGATGATCTAAACCACGATGGATCGCACGATTGGCATGACTTGACCGTCATCAGTGAAAAGATCCACACGCTGCGTGATAGCGACCACGATGGCACCGCCGATACATTCGAGTTGTTTGCCGAAGACTTTCAAACCGAGGTCACCGGAATCGCCGCAGGCGTGCTGTGGTTCAATGGCGATGTGTATGCCACGATTGCCCCGGATCTATGGCGATTGCGAGACACCGATAATGATCACGTTGCCGACACTCGCGAAGCGATTGCATCGGGGTTTGCGATTCACATCGCCTACGCCGGTCACGACATGCATGGATTGACCGTCGGCCCTGATGGCAAAATCTATTGGTCGATCGGTGACAAGGGAATCTCGTTGACATCGCGCGAAGGCAAACGCTTTCACTATCCCAACCAAGGTGGGGTGATGCGTTGCGATCCCGACGGCAGCAATTTTGAAGTGTTTGCTCACGGATTGCGAAACGTGCAAGAGTTGGCGTTTGATCAATACGGCAACCTGTTTGGAGTCGACAATGATGCCGATCAACCTAATGAAAAAGAGCGATTTGTCTATATCGTTCGTGACATGGATGCCGGATGGCGTTGCAATTATCAATATCGTGGCAGCGGTTTTAATCCTTGGACCGACGAACGATTGTGGGTTCCCCATTTCGCGGGACAGCCTTCCTATATTCTTCCCACGTTAAAAAATTATATCGATGGCCCCGCCGGATTTACCTTCAATCCTGGAACCGCCCTTTCGTCGGCGTATCGTGATTACTTTTTCTTAACCGGAGCTCCCGGTGGCTTTCAATTCGCCTTCCAAGCCAAGCCCGCCGGCGCTTCGTTCACGATGGAAAACGAACACTCGATCGGTAGTGGCATTCCGCTGGTTGGAATCAACTTTGGTCCCGACGGGGCGTTGTACGGCGTCGACTGGGGTGGCGGCTATCCTCTGAACCAGTCGGGAGCGGTCTGGAAGATCGATGCTCCCGATTCAGATCTCGCTGAAATCCGTGGCGAGGTGGCCAAGCAACTCAAAAACGGCTTCTCGCAGTTGTCTGCCGCTGAACTCCGTCGACTTCTCGGTCACGACGACCAACGCATTCGCATGGGCGCGCAGTTTGAATTGGTCAAACAGAAAGACATTGACACACTACGCAGTGCGTTGACATCGGAATCGGAAATGACGCGAGTCCATGCGGTCTGGGGACTCGGACAACTCGCTCGCGGCGGCGAAGCAACAGCCACCGAATCACTGATCTCGATCGTCCAATCGAACGATGCGGAAATGCGAGCTCAAGCGGCGAGAACGTTAACCGATATCAGTGGCGTCGACGGATCGATGTTCATTCCGTTATTGAAAGACGCCAGCGATCGCGTTCGCTTTATGGCAATGATCGCGTTGAGCAAACATGCATCCAGCGACGCCGTCGAACCGCTGCTTCAGCTCTCCAACTCGCTTGCCGAATCAGACCGTTATCTGCGATTCGCAGTTTCGCGAGCGCTGCGAAGCTGTGCTACTGCAGAACAATTGACGGCGGCTCAAGACTCTTCAACGATGGTAGGGCGACTGAACTTGGTCGTCGCTCTTCGTGGCAATCAATCGGCGGGTGCACTCGAACCGTTTCTCGGCGACCCCAGCGAACAAGTTGCGACCGAAGCGGCTCGTGCCCTGCATGACGACTTTTCCACTGACGAACAACTGCAGGTGCTGGCCGCCGCGCTGCCTGCTGCCCAGCACAAAGGGGAATCGTTTATTCGCCGACTGCTCAATGCCAACTATCGCTTAGGAGGCCGCGAGTATTTTGAAGCCGTCGTCCAATACGCAAGCCAAGATGCCAACAGCGTTCCGCTGCGAATCGAAGCCATCAAAATGCTGGGTTCGTGGATGAAGCCCGATCCCCTGGATCGAGTCGATGGCCGTCGACGCTACGCCACGCTGCCGCGTGAAACGGATCCCGCACGCTTGAGCACCGTGCTATCGAAATTGGCCAGCGAGAATAACCCTAAACTGCAATCCGCTGCGATTGATGCTGCGGCCCGAACCAATACCCAATTGTCGGCGGATTCGCTCAGTGAAATCGTTCGCACGACGAACCAAGATGTTGATCTTCGCATCGCCGCGCTGAAAACGCTGGACAAACAAAATCCTGCTGCACTGAAAGAGGTGCTGCCGGCGGCCATGCAGGACCGTGAAACGAGCCTGCAACTGACCGCAATCAACTTCTACGCAAAACACAATGCCGATCAAGCTGACGCATTCTTGACACGTTTGATTTCGGACAGCAAGAAATTGGCGGTCAAACAGTATGCGATCTCGGCATTGAGCAAACAGCAGGGTGACGCATCGCGGCAACAATTGATTTCGATGCTTGACAACATCACCAGCGGCAATTTGCCAAGCGAGATCACGCTTGATGTTTTGGAAGCGGCCGAGCAAAGAGCGAAACGAGCTCCTTCGATACAGACGGCACTGAACAAAGCCACTGCGGCGCTAGACCAACGGTGGGCGAGCATGCCTGAAAAGACTCGTCCGTTTTTGGTTAGCCGCGACGGAGGCGATGCCGCAAAAGGAAAGGTGCTCTTCAGTACTCACCTCGGTTCCCAGTGCATTCGCTGTCACAAGGTTGGCAAAGAGGGAAGCGATGTTGGTCCCAACTTGCTCGGGATCGCAGGCAGCAAAGACCGCGACTATCTGCTGCAAAGCGTCATCGCGCCAAGCAAAGACATCGACAAAAAGTACCAAACTCAATCGTTCTTGCTGGATTCAGGACAGATCGTGATGGGATTGGTCAAATCCGAAAGCGAGGACGAAACGATTATCTCGGACAGCCAGGGCAAAGAGATCCGCTTGAACAATGACGAAATCGAAGACGTTTCCAAAAACGAGGTGTCGATTATGCCCGACATGACTGACGTCCTGACACGCAAAGAGGTACGCGACGTGGTAGCCTATCTGTCGACCCTGAAATCCAAATAGCATGTGGGCTGAGGAATCGAAGCAGCTAGGCAGGAGTCTTTCAGTATATTAGCCGTTTTGGCGCTAGCCACGGTTCCGACATTCAACCGGGGCTAGCGCTGGTCCGCTAAAACGTTGGT
>CAXBHV010000590.1:0-5171 GCA_963974855.1 uncultured Rhodopirellula sp.
CGTTGCTGCGGACGTCTGCTCGTTGGGGATGTTGTTGATCGATCGGTTGACGGGGCGTTGTCCGTTTAGCGGGACGCCCGCAGCGATTCTTGACGCGGTGATTCATCGTGGACCACCGCCGCTCGTTTCGCTGGGGTATTACCGCAATCCGCGACTGCAGTCGATTGTTGACAAAGCGACTTGTCGTGAGCCATTGAATCGCTACGAATCCGCTGCCGCGTTTGCCGAGGATCTGAGCCATTATTTAGAGAACCGCCCACTGCTGGCTAAAGCACCAAGTCGCTGGGAACGTTGGCGATTGTGGGGTAAACGTAATCCGACGATGCGATTATTGAGTGGGCTTTTTGTGTCGGTGCTCGTTTCTGCCATCCTGCTAGTGACCGCTAATTGGCGATCGTCCAACCTGCAAAGTAAGCGGTTGATTCAAAGCGAGGCCCAACTGACCCAGGAATCCAATGCGTTGCGACAGAGCGAAGGAAAGCTGACCGCATTGATCGAGACGCTGCGACTGCGGCAAGCGGCGGTACAGCGAGCCGAATCGCTTTCAATCGAATTGCGAAACAACGCCGAAGCCACTCAGCTCGAACGGTTGGCGATGATCGAGAAGTCAAAAAAGCTCGAGGCGGATGCCAATCAGAAGATGCATGCGTTGCAAATGTCGATAGTCAAAACAAAGGCCGCCAATATTCAGTTACAATCACTCAACGAACAATCCAACACTGAGCAGTCACGATTACAAAGTTTTACGAAACAGATCGCTGCCAATGAAAGTCGCGAAGCGATTGACGCCGCCATCACCTGGATGCAAACTTCGAAGTGGGACGAAATGGAGTTGTCGCTTTCAGCGGTCCACGACGATTTTCGTGGGTTCCTTTATCACCATCTTTCGATGTTCGCGTTTCATGGAAGCATGACGCCACGCACTCAGACGTTCGCAGTCCCCTTCGACGTCGAGAAAGTGGTCTCGAGTCCCAGTGCCGCTGCGTTAGCCGCCTTTTCACGCGGGGGCCAAGGCGTCTGGATCGATCAAGTGAGGCATCGAGTCGTTGCTTTGCCCGCCCCCGAGGAAATTCGCAACTCAAGATCAGAAATCACTGCCGCCGCGATTTCCGCCGATGGCAACGACATTGCCATCGCCTGGGATCACAAGGGGAGCTCGCGACGGATCACGAACTATCGTGTAGCAGCAGATGAAATCCAAATGGAACACGATCGTCCACTGCCGCAGAACGTGAACGCCCTACGATTTGCGGGAATAAAACTTTATGCGTTAGTCTCGTCGCAAAACGGCGGCTCGATTGGCCTGTTGGATCCTCAAACGGAAACGTTTGTTTGGAAATGGGAAAACAAGCCTGGCGCAGACGCCCGTGCCGATAACGCAATCATGTTGTTGGAAACACAATGTGATCCCTACTCGACGTTGACGTTTGCGGTTTTCTCAAATAAACCCACGCCGCAGTTGGACATCGTGTGTATTGACTTTCGTTCCGAAGACTCTCTGCCGTCGGTTCACACCTTTGAGCTCGGGGATGTTGATTCGGCGTGGAATTTGACTTCGCTGTTCTTTTCGGATGGCACCGCGATTGGTACGATTGAAGGACAGGGGATGTCGGTCGAGCCGGCATCACTGTTAGCACGCAATTCGCAAGCCATTATCAACCGAAATCAAACGATGCCGATCCGTTTGTGGCGGACGGCCGATGGAGTTGGTATCCATACATCGCCGCTTGTCCGCCAACAGACGATGGCGATGTCCATGACTGGCAGCGGAATGGGCATGCAGATGGGAACGGAGACGGGTGACAAATTCAGTGACGTCTTCCCGGATTCAGTCGCAAGGCGTTTGGTTTGCATCGATCGTGACCAATTAGAAGTGATGTCCGTCGCTGAGTCCGAGGATGGGACGCCACCTGAATTGGTTTCGCTCCACTCATTGCCACTGATGAAATCGATTCGTTATGCGCGAGGATTGTTGACACCGGACCATTCTCACTTCGTTCAGCGAGAGCATCACAAACTTGTCCTGCACCCATTCCAGCACCGGCCAAAACGCAACTACGTGTCGGTCGATGAATTCGTAGCCGACCTTCGCAAGTTCACCGATCGCAACAACCTCGACACGATCCTGATGCAAGAATGAACTCGCGATTTTGAGCGGAACGAGTTCGGGGATTGCGCCGGTGCTAAGGTTCCGAATTCGATCTGATTTGTCCCAAGGCGGTGGGGGCTGCTAAACCTGGGACGACAACGGCAGAACTGATGTCGCTGTCGCGTGGCAATGAATGATTTAGTGTCTTGACCAACGGGATGGCGGATCGTCGATCACGCCGACCGCTCACTACGGCTTGGCGATCCAGCTGCGGACGAGGGTGGTGTCGGCGGTGTTCCAGAGTCGGACTTCGCCATCCATCGACCCACTGGCGATCCAGCCGTCGTTGGTTTCGCCGGTTTGGCTGCACGCCGCGAGCACCCAGTCGCTGTGCCCTGTGTACTGCTGGGAAATCGTGTTGTTACTTAAGTCGATGTTGAGCAGCCGTTTGTCAGAGCAAGGAACTAACAACCGGTTTCCGTTGCGAATCAACTTGTATCCTTCGCCGCCGATGGCGACCTCGGCCACCTTCTTGGCACCATCGATGTCCCATCGATGCAGTTTGCCGTCGGTACCTACCGAGACGACCTGCTTGTTTTCAGCCAGGATGGAAACGCCACGCACGGCGGCTCCGTGGCCGGTGTAACTGGCAATCAGCTCTCCGGACGCACCGTCATAAACCTTGGCCGATTTATCGCGGCTGGCCGACGCTAGCCGCGTGCCATCGTCACTCCAGGCTACGGCGGTTACCCAGTCGGCATGACTGGCGATCGTGCGGATCTCTTCTAGCGTCGCGACATTCACAATGCGAATCGAAGCGTCGGCTGCGGCGATCGCTAGCTCATCTGCCCCAGGTCGATACGCTAGGTCCAAGACGACATCGTTGGTTCTGGCGATAACCCCTTTGATCTCGCCAGTAGCAAAATCAATCAATCGCACTTCGCCACTGCGTCCTGGTTCGCCACAGCCGACGGCCAGCGTTCGACCATCAGGCGAAAACGCCAAAGCGAACACACGTTGTCCGACATTTTTGATTCGCCGTACGAGACTCGCATCGGCCGTGTTCCAGATCGCCAACTCGTGATAGCCACCCGTGACGAGCTGCGTTCCATCAGGCGAGAACACGGTTGCCGTGATCGGGACCGCTTGAGCGTAGACCTGCGGCGGATCGGCGTACTGCACCGCTGGAATGACCAACGACAGCAATCCGCTGGGATCTTCGCCGTCAAAATTTGCGCCGCCTGCGATCCAGTTTTTGAGCAATTCGATTTGCTCAGCCGTGAGTGGTTCGCTCTCGGCCGGCATCCGCTCGAACTCATCTTCACAAACCACTCGCCGCAATAACTCGCTGACTTGATCGGCGGACTTGGCAATCGGCGGTTCGCCAGAGTCACCCGGCTTGAGCAATTCTGTGTAGGTGTCGACCCGATAGCCGCCTTCGGCTTTCTTAGCACCATGACAAGCCAAACAGCGATCGAGCAGAATGGGAGCGATATCGCTGCGAAAACTCACAGTCGGCACATCCTCGCTCAGTGCCTCGAGGCGAGGCAACAGCAAGCTGGACAGGGCAGCGATGATGACGATGACGTATTTCATAGGATGCTTTCAATGCTGAAACAAAAACTCGTCGGTGTTGAACAAAGCCCAACATACATCCTCGACTCCGGCGACCGGATCGGGATTTTTGCCGCAATGCTCAACGGCGGCATTCAATTCAATCTCGCTTGGTGGGCGGCATACGGCCGCCAAGTAAAGTTCGCGGACGACTTCGTCCACCGTCTTGCCAGCAGCCAACGATTTGCGGAAACGATTGTTGGCGTCACGCAGTTTCTCGTGGATCACCGGACCATTGAACAATTCAATCGCCATCCCCAAGTTGGAATCATCGGCTCGCTCACAGGCACAAACGGTGCTGCGTTCGGGTTGCCCAAACACTTTCAAGAAATCGACCTTCACAACGTCCGGGGCTGGCAATTGAGTCGCCAAAGTGCCCGCCGGCAAACTGCCATAGGTCTGCTTCAAGTCCAGGGTGCGATTGATCGCATCGAGCAGCTGTTCGGCACTGAGCAAACGCGGTTCTTGATGCGAAAAATACTTGGTGTCGTCGGCGTTGAACTCGCTCGTTTGATAGCTGGCCTGATACGTGCGGCTGTTCAAGATCACACGCAGCAAGTGTTTGCGGTCGTATCCGCTGTCGACAAAATCTTTTGCCAATGCATCCAATAACGGTGCATTCGACGGTGGATTTGAGTCGCGAAAATCGTCGATCGGATCAACAATCCCGCGTGCAAAAAGTTGGCTCCAAATCCGGTTCGCTTCGATCCTGGCAAAATAGGGATTGTCCGGGTTGACTAACCAAGCGGCGAACGCCTCGCGACGGTCCACATCATTGCTTGATTGGATCGTGCCGGTTTGTGGCAACCACGGATCCATGACTTGGCCAGTCCGAGGTTGTGTCACGTCACCCGTAAAACGGGTGTAGATGAACATCTCGCCGGGCCGTTCGGTGTTGCGTCGCTGCACCCGATTGAAAAAGGCGCCGAGTCCATAGTAGTTGTCTTGGGTCCAACGTTCGAACGGATGATTGTGGCATTTTGCACACTGCAATCTTGCTCCCAAGAACACCTGCGAAATTGTTTCTACGCATTCGTTCATGTCAGTCGAGGTGCGATAGAAATTCGCGGGCGGGTTCGCCAGTGTGCTGCCGCTGGCGGTCAGCAACTGCTTAGCGAACTCGTCGTAGGGCAGGTTGTCACGCAGCGACTGCTCGACCCAGCGATTGTATTTGTAAACACCCTCGTCGCCGACCAACTTGCTGGTCATTTTCAACAAGTCACCCCACTTGAGTGCCCAAAACTTGGCGAATTCGTCACGCTCCAACAGCGAGTCGATAAGTCGTTGACGTTTGTCTTCGCCAGTATCCGCGAGGAACGACTTGGTTTCCTCGACCGACGGCAGAATCCCAAGCACATCCAGACTCACACGCCGCAGGAACTCGTCATCGCTGCACGTTTGCGACGGCAAGTATTGCAACTGCTTTAGCTTGACGCTTGCCAGTTCGTCGACATAACTCATTCAATTT
>CAXBHV010000591.1:0-5168 GCA_963974855.1 uncultured Rhodopirellula sp.
CGATCAAGAAACTGATGGCGCGGGCGTCGGTGGATTATCACCGCGTCGTGTTGGACCAACCGTACGAGCAAGTGCTGAGCGATTTCCTTGTCGGTCGGACTCAAGGAAGAAGGGTCTGATAGGGTGGTGCGCCGATGAGTTTTTTGCAGCCTTGGATGCTGTTGGCTTTGCCGTTGGTGATGCTGCCAGTGATCATTCATTGGATGAACCAGCGACGTCATCAAACCAAGCCGTGGGGCGCGATGGCGTTTCTGATGCAAGCGAGCCAGATGTCGCGAGGTTATGCCAAGCTGCGGCGTTGGTTGATTCTCGCACTGCGTGTGCTAGTGGTCGCAGGGCTGATCTTTGCCGTCACCCGGCCGTTGTCCAGCGGTTTGCTCGGATGGCGATTCGGAGGGCATGTGGATACGACGGTCGTAATTTTGGATCGGTCGCCGAGCATGCAAGAGACCGGCAAGTCGGGTGAGTCGAAATTGAGTCGTGCTCGCGAGCAAATTGCCAATACGCTGGGAATGCTCGACGCGTCGCACTGGGTGCTGATTGATAGCGGGACGGAACAACCGAGCTCGTTTGCGACATTGGATGCCATGGTCGATTCGCCGCTGATGCGAGGATCGAGCAGCACGGCGAAGATTCCCAAGTTGATTCAAACTGCCGTCGACTATTTGAAACGCAACCAAGTGGGCGATGCCGATGTTTGGATTTGCAGTGATCTGCGGTCCGCCGATTGGGATACGGCGAGCCATCATTGGACGGCGTCGCTAGAGATGCTGAAGCAGATGCCTCAATCGATTCGATTTCATTTGTTGGCTTATCCAGAACCCAATGCATCCAATCGGTCGGTTCGTGTCAGCGAGGCACGGCGGATCAAGGACGATGATGGTGACGCCGTGTTGATCGAAGGAGATGAGCCGACTGTTCGAGATCGCCGTGTTGATCTCTTTGAATCTATCTCAATCCGCTGGGGAGAATGCTGACGATGGAGGCGGCCGCATGGCCGTGCCGGTGCAAGTCGAGATCGATGGGGCCGAAATCGATGGGGTGCGGACTCAATTTGATCTGCCCCTGGTTGGGAACCAGGCCGAAACACGCAATCATCGGATTCCGATTTCGCCGCAAAGCGAATCGGGTTGGGGGCGTCTTGCGATCCCTGCGGACGTAAACAATGCCGACAATGTCTCCTTCTTTGTCTTTGATGCTCCGCCGCCACGACGTGTTGTCTTGGTCACTGATGACCGTGATGCGACGAGGGCACTGGAGATCGCCGCCTCGGTTTCACCGGAGCCCAATGTCTCAGCCACTGTCGAGGTGTCCACGTCTGAATTGATCGACACGCTCGAACTTGATGCGGCGGCGCTGGTTCTGTGGTGTGTCGAGTTGCCTGTCGCAGATGCTGCCGAGAAGGTTACTGAATACGTCGACCAAGGCGGACAAGTGATTTTCTTTCCGCCGCCGAGTTTGTTGTCCAGAGGGGGCGTTCTCAACGAACGCGAGTTCCGTGGCGTTCAGTGGGGGCAATGGAAGGGCGAAGGCGAGAAAGTCCTCGTCGAAAACTGGCGATCCGATCAAGACTTGCTCGCTGCGACCAGTAGCGGTGCTGGTTTACCGCTGGGCCAGTTGCAAGTCCTGGGGCATGCGGGAGTCCAGGGTGACGTGACTCCGCTGGCCACAGTGACCGGCGGCGATCCATTGCTGGCACGAGTGATGACTGATAACGGAGGTGTCTATTTTTGTGCGGCTTCGCCTTCGCTTGATCGATCGTCGCTGGCCGATAATGGCGTCGTGTTGTACGCGATCGTCCAACGTGCAATCGATCAAGGACTGCAGTCGCTCACACGCACACGCGACCAAGTTGCCGGTCAAGTCGATTTGTCGACCGAGACTTGGAAACAGCTCGAGGGTGACTCTCGTGGACTTTCTACTGAATATGCATCCAACGCTGGCGTTTACCGCAGCGGGGCAGGGCAGGGCGGACGGTTGATCGCGGTGAATCGGGCGGCGGTCGAGGACCAGATCGACACGGTCGATGCCGCACAGGTCGAGGCGTTATTCGAGGGAGTGAGTTTTTCGCGTCTCGACGAAAGCGTGGACGACGCCAGTGGGATTGCCCGCGAAATCTGGCGTTTGTTCTTGCTCGGAATGATCGTCGCGATGTTGCTCGAAGCGGTCCTCTGTTTGCCTCGCCGTAGTGCCAAGGTTGCAAACCAAGGAGGGCCCGCTTGATGGATTTGGGTTTCTCGTTTCAATGGAATTCGCTGTATTTTGCGGTTTCAATCATCGCTCTGATTGTCACCTGTGGACTCGCCTGGATCGCATCCGCGCGAAGCCGGTTTCGCTCGTCGGTCGTTTGGCTCGAGGTGTTTCGTGTCTTGCTGGTCGCGCTCGCGGTGGTGCTGCTGAACCAGCCCGAGGTGATCTACCAAATTGATCCCACCCGTCGTCCCACGGTGGTGATTTTGGGTGACGATTCGCTCAGTATGGAAACCGCCGATGTGGGCGACCCGTCCGAGCCCACGCGAACGCGTCGGGATTCGATCCGTCACTTGATGGACAAGCAAACTTGGGCCGCAGTCGAGCAGGAAGCGGATGTGGTCGTCGTGCCGTTCGCCAGCGGCAATGAAAACGACCGCACCGATATCGATGCAGCACTCGCCTCGGCGATCGATGGCTACCCCAATCTGCGTGCCGTGGTGCTGGCGTCCGATGGAGACTGGAATGCGGGCGCGGCGCCGGTCCAGCAGGCGACGCAATTTCGCATGCAACAAGTTCCCATCTTTACCATCCCGGTGGGCAGCAAAGAGCGACTTCCCGACGTCGAATTACTCAGCTTTGAAGTCCCCGCGTTGGGTGTCGCCAACAAAACGCTGAGGATTCCCTTTTCGGTCGAAAGTTCGTTAGCTCAGGATCATCGTGCCGTCGCAAAGTTGACCGCTTCCGATGGCACCGAGGTGACACATGAGTTCACCATCCATGCGATGGGACAAACCGTGGATGCCATTTTGTGGAAGCCACAGCAGACCGGCGATTTTCAGTTGACGTTGACGATCCCGCCGCACTCAGGCGAACGCATCACGAGCAACAACGAAATTTCCATGCCGATCTCGATTCCCGAAGAGCAATTGAAGGTGCTGGTTATCGAGTCGCGGCCACGTTGGGAATACCGCTACCTCCGTAATGCACTATCGCGAGACCCCGGGATCGAAGTTTCCTGTTTATTGTTTCATCCTGGTTTGAGTAAGACCGG
The DNA here is from genome assembly GCA_963974855.1 of uncultured Rhodopirellula sp. Lineage (GTDB taxonomy): Bacteria > Planctomycetota > Planctomycetia > Pirellulales > Pirellulaceae > Novipirellula. The sequence goes on from CAXBHV010000591.1 coordinate 3,245, forward strand.
TGGTGGCAATCGAGACTACATCGCATCCTTTCCGGATGACTTGGCTGAGCTTTCACAATACGACGTAGTGTTTCTCGGCGATGTCGGAATCGGCGAAGATCAGTTGACCGCAGAACAGTGTCGTTTGCTAAAGGGGCTGGTCGAACAACAGGCGAGTGGGCTGGTCCTGATTCCGGGAATTGCGGGACATGAGATGTCGCTTGTCGATTCTCCGCTCGCGGATCTGTTGCCGGTGACGCTGGATGAATCACAGCCGACGGGTTGGGGGTCGAGAGCGGCGAGTCACTTTGCCCTGACCGAACTCGGACGCCATAGCTTGCTGACAAAACTTGCGGATAACGATGATGCCAACGCACGCGTTTGGGCTGATTTGCCAGGATTTCAGTGGTACGCTCCGGTCGTGCGTGCGACGGCGGGTGCCGAGGTTTTGGCGGTTCATGAAGACGCGTCCAACCAATACGGTCGAACCCCGCTGATCGTCACCCGTTCGGCGGGTGCAGGCAAGGTGTTGTTCATGGGAACCGACGGCGCATGGCGTTGGCGACGCGGGGTCGAAGACTTGTACCACTATCGATTTTGGGGGCAAGTCGTTCGCTGGATGGCGTATCAGCATCGCATGTCCAAGGGGCTGTTCTACTCGCCCGAGCAGCCACGCGTGAACCAGCGCGTAACGCTTAATGCGAATCGCTTGGACGACGATGGGAATCCGTTGGTCGCCGGCGAGGTATCGGTTCGGATCGTCGCTCCGTCTGGGAAAATCCAAACCGTTGTTTTAGAAAATGTGGACGATACCTGGGGTGCTTACGCAGGGGCGTTCACCCCAAGTGAAGCGGGCGACTACCAAGTGACAATGTTGTCCGGTTCCAGCGACACTCCGTTTGAAACCTCGATCCATGTCCAGCACGCCCAGCTCGAGCGGATCGGCAAACCCGCACGTCCCGAGGTGTTAGCGGAAATCGCCAAGATTTCCCGTGGGGAAATGTTTTCGCTAGAGCAAACCGACGCAGTGCTCGGCGCAGTGCAAACCATATCGATTCCGACGACGCAAACACGCCGAGTGCAATTGTGGAGCCATCCGCTGATCGCCATCCTGCTGATTGGGCTGCTCGGTCTGTTTTGGACCGCTCGAAAGCGAGTCGGTTTGATGTAGTCGTAAGTCCGCTTTGGTATGGATCGTCACCGAGTAGAATGACGGATTGTATTTAGCAACAGTAAAGAGGTAGCAAGCGAACCCTTGAGCGTCTCCCTTCCCCACGACCGCAACACCCGTTTAACGATTCCGCACTCGCTGCGTGAACAATTGGTGGCATTTCGTAATCGCGTTTGGACCGCGAAGGTTGTCGAATCGATCTCGATCGTGATGGTCGCTGTGGTGGTTTCGCTATTGCTTGTCATTGCACTTGATCGGTTTTGGGATACCCCGATCTTGCTGCGGTTGGCGATCTTGCTACTGATCCTCACAGTCGGACTGGTCATCCCCTGGGCATTGTACCAATGGGTGTGGAAGTGTCGAAGTCTTGAGCAGCTCGCCTGCTTGTTGCGAGTTCGAGAGCCCGGTATCGGCGGCCAATTGTTAGGCGTGATCGAGTTGGTCGAAAGCGACCGAGAGCAATCGCGTTCCCCGGCGTTGTGCCAAGCAGCGATGGTGCAAGTGGCCGAGATCGTCAAGCAGCGAGATCTTGGCGAGGCGGCTCCGCCCACCTCGATTCGTCTGCTCACCGCTGTACTTGCAGTTACGCTCGCGCTGCTCGCGTCACTAGCCGTTGTCGCCACGCCGGTGCTTCGCAGCGGTTGGGATCGATTGATGATGCCTTGGCGGTCAACTCCACGATTTACGTTCGTGGAGATGGAGCCGCTTACAAATCGCTTGATTGTGCCACACGGAGAGTCACTGCAGTGGCAGGTGAGTTTGAAACCCGAAAGT
>CAXBHV010000592.1:0-5154 GCA_963974855.1 uncultured Rhodopirellula sp.
CGGGGGCCTCGGTATCGCCGGAAATCCTAGAAGCAATCGCTCGTCCACTCCGCAGAAAGCGAAGTTTTGCAGTGCGGTGCCGCGTTTTATCACGCCACAGCCGACTCAAATCGAATCTCGAATCGTTTTTGCCTCTTTTAGCCACCGCAGCAGACTCTCGTCGTCGTGCGAGTGCATCCATTGGCGGACCTCGTCGATCGACTCGGCGAGCCGTCGCAATTGCTGCTCAATCGCGGGCCGATTTTCTTGACAAATCGCCAACCACATCGCGGGATCGCCCGCCGCAACGCGGGTGATATCGGTCCAACCACTGCCCACCAGATCTGCGGATTGATCGCAAACCAACTTGGCCACCGCCGAAGACGCCAAGTGCGGCACGTGGCTGACCGATGCGAGGTGCGTATCGTGATCCTCGGGGCTGAGCGTGACGATCCGTCCGCCGGTGAGCCGCCAAAATTGTTCCGCACGCTCGAGCAAGCCCGCAGGTGTCTGGTCGCTGGGGGTCAACACGACCACCTTGCCGACGAACAAGTCCGCTGTGGCATGTTCGGCGCCCGTTTTCTCGCTTCCCGCAATCGGATGAGCCGCGACAAACTTGGCAACCGCGGCGGGGCATTGGCTGACCGCATTGACGATCGTTTGTTTAGTGCTGCCGACATCGGTGATCAAACAATCCGGCTTGGTCGCCTGGGCAGCCGCGATCACCATTTGGGCCACCTTATCCACAGGCGTTGCTACCACGACGACGTCAACGTCGTTGCACGCCTGTTCGATCGATTCGGTGACCGAATCGACGACTCCTTGCTCGACCCACTGTTGGCCTTTTTCAGCACAGCGAACGATGCCAACGACATGCACGGAGGGGACCGATTGCCGGATCGCCCGAGCCACGCTGCCGCCAAGCAGCCCCACGCCCAGAATCGCGACACGAGCAGGCCTAAATTCCGAGAGGGAGTCTTTCATCGGGGAGCTTTTCGACTTCGTCGTGTCGGATCTAATAGAAAGAAGTAACCTGGCGTCACGACGCCTTATAGGTTCGGCAACTTGTGACCGAGCTTTTCGCGTTTGGTGCTGAGATACTTTTGGTTGTGTTCGTTCACCGCCGAAACGATCGGAACTTGATCAACTACACGCAGATCGAAACCACGCAGGTTGAATGCTTCGGTCTTTTTCGGGTTGTTGGTCAACAAGCGAACTTCGCTCAGTCCCAGGTCCTTCAAGATTTGCAAGCCGATCCCATAGTCACGCATATCGGCTTTGAAACCGAGTGCGTGATTGGCTTCGACCGTGTCCATGCCGTTGTCCTGCAACGCGTAAGCCCGAATTTTCTGAGCCAATCCGATCCCACGTCCCTCTTGAGGCAAATAAACCAAGGTACCTCGGCCTTCTTTGCTGATCGTTTCGAGAGCCATCTGCAGTTGGTCACCACAATCGCAACGCAGTGACGAGATCAAGTCACCGGTAAAGCAGCTGCTGTGCATCCGCACCAACGGCGCCTCGGCGGTGCTATCTTGGTCATCATCCAAGTCGCCATAGACCAATGCGATTGGTTGCTGGTCTTCGTATTGGACCGAGTAGACGATGATTTTGAAGTTGCCGTATTTGGTTGGCAATTCTGCTTCGGCGGCTCGGCTGATCAGTTTTTCGCTGACACGTCGATGGGCGATCAATTGCTCGATGCTGATGATTTTCAATTTATGTTTCTGGGCGATCGCCGAAAGCGAGTCACGCGAGGCGCGGTCCCCGGTTTCATCAAGCACTTCGCAAAGCACCCCGGCGGGATGCAAACCAGCCATGCGGGCCAGATCGACCGACGCTTCGGTGTGTCCGGCACGGCGAAGCACGCCCCCCTCTTTGGCCAACAACGGGTAAACGTGTCCAGGACGAACAAATTCGTTGGCCACACAATCGTCGGCAGTCATGCGAAGGATTGTTTCGCTTTTTTCACGTGCGGTGATCCCCGTTCTCGCGGTGCGGATATCCACGGGGGTCATAAACGCTGTTTTCAGTGGGGCATCGTTCAGTGCGACGATCGGCGAAAGCTCGAGTCGCTTACAGACTTCGGGCAGCACCGAAACGCACAATTGGCCGCGGCCGGAGAGCATGAAATTGACGGTTTCGGGCGTCGCTTTTTCAGCAGCACAGATAAAATCGCCTTCATTTTCGCGATCTTCCGCATCCACGACGATCACAACTTCGCCTCGGCGAATGGCTTCTACCGCTTCGGGAACGGTGTTTAGCTCGATGGCCATATTGAACTTTGTACGAGTAAGACGACTAAACAGGGTCGACAAGGAACGTATTATACGATTGTCAACGCAACGCTCCCACCGCCCCATTTTCTTGGTTGGACGGAATTTTCGCGACCGCGAGGATTCGTTGCATTCGGCGTTTAAAGGATTTTTGATGCTTCATTTTGACAGTTTCGCGACACTCTTTCGCCGCTTTACAACAAACGCCTCCGCACGGCTCGGCTGGGCATGTACCGCAATCGTTGCTCTGGCGGCCACCAGCCCGCTGACGGCCGCCCCCCCCACGCAAGCTGGCGATGAAGTTACCGAACAAGACAAATCGACATCCCAACCGGCCACAATTCCATCGGATCCGTTGAGCGACAAATCGACCTCGGCGGCCAAGTCCGCTGCACCGCGAACGTTTGCGAACCAGCAATACAGTCAGCGGGCGGATCGAACGGGGCTTTGCGACGTCATGCTTCCCGGCGGCGAAGACACGCCCCCCGGCGGCTTTCCCACCGTGTTGATCGTTCACGGCGGTGCATGGATGAGCGGCGATAAATGGACCATCGAAGGCTACGCACGCTTTTTGGCCGAACATGGTTACGCCACAATCAATATCAACTATCGCTTGGCTCCTCGCTACAAATTCCCCTCGCAAGTCGATGATGTTCGCGAGGCGCTGGTCTGGGCCAAAGAGAATGCCACTCGCTTCTCACTGGACCTCCGTCGCATCGGACTGTTCGGCTATTCCGCTGGCGGCCATTTGTCGTTGTTAGTTTCGGTGCTCAACGACGAACCGATGGAAACCAAACTGGCATCGAGCGAGTGGGCTGCGGACGATGAGCGTTGGCAGAAACTGCCGGCGATCCAAGCGGTTTGTGTCGGTGGCCCTCCTTGCGACTTTCGCGACCTGCCGCCCGAGAATACCGGATTGGCATACTTTCTCGGAGGATCCCGCAGTGAAAAACCCAGTGTCTACGAAGCGGCTTCGCCGACGGCGCACGTCTCCGCCGAGGATCCACCGGTTCATCTCATCCATGGGGAAGTGGACTCGATCGTGCCAATTCAAAACAGTCTGTTGTTTCGCGAGCGAGCTAAAGCGGTGGGAATCCTCTGTGACTTGACCACCATTCCAGGACAAGGCCATCTGATCACGTTCTTGAACCCTCAAACGAGCAAGGCGATGATCGAATTTTTCGACAAAGTGTTGTCACACCCGTAGCCGTATTTGCGCAGTGGATCTTGGTAAAGATCCTGCAAGTGCGATCTTTAGCAAGATCCACTACGGGGCCGCTACAAACAGGGCCGCTACAAACGGGGAAACGAAAACGACGACCCGGATGACGATTTCGTTGAGTAACCAGGGCCACCGGGTGGCCGCGGGGGCGGCGGTGGAGGACGTGGAATGACCGCAGGCTGGATCCGCAATCCGACCGGAACATCGAGTTCCCACTGAGCCAGATAGGCCCACGGCGTGTCGGGATGTTCTTTGATGCACTTGTCTAGTGAATGGATTGCCGAATCGACCAAATACCTTGACTCGGACGATCGCAATTGAGCATCGGGCAGCAACGTGACCTCGTTGGTCTCCAGTGACAATGACTGATTCGCATTTTGTGTCGCTGCCAAGTACTCGAGATAACGTGCTTGCATGGCATACACGCGTCCTTTGGTTAAATCGAACGAAGCCTGCCACCGCGGAGAGTCTTCATCTTGCCACGGGACCGATGAATCCTCCAAACGAACGATCAGTGACTGCAAAACCTCACTTGCTTTTTCAATCCGAGCACGCTCGATTCGCAACACACGTGAAAGCTGGTTGCGGAAATTGGCTGGCACGACGTAAGGATGCAGAATCGGGTAAGGATAAACGGGAGCACGTCCGCCGAGAAACGTCATCCGTGGTGGCACAAAAAGATCGGCTTGCTGGTAGCTGATCGTCGCAGCGTCGACAACAAATTGTCGCACCGGATATTCTCGCAGTGAATTCACGTACTGATTGACCGAAGCATAATCCGGCAAATAGTCATTCCGATTAGCCCATTGATCAACAACACTGCGGCTGGCGTCTTCGTCGAGCATCGTGAACGATCCACCGGTTTGCAGCGCCAACCGCGTCAAGGCAAACGGTCCAAACCCCGAGTGCAATCGCTCGCGATACGGACCGCCGTACCACGGCGTGTTCGCTGCCACACTGGCGCCGGATTGTTGCCATAGCGGCAACGCGGACTCGTGCCAATAAGGAACGAGAAAGCGTTCGGGAAGCGATGTTTCGGGACCTTTTTTAACCGGCAACCAAAACGCGTACTCGCGACCTCCGCTAGGGATTTGGCACAGTTGCGATCCACGTTCGCACCCCATTACCGCATTGGGACCGATCACGTGCACCGCGACTCCGGCGCTGCGGCAATAGTCGATTGTGTCTTCGAGCCGCAGCGTGTCATCGCCTGATTCATCTGTCAGGATCACGATCATGATGCGTTCTTGGCGTTTGCGTTGTTCGCGGTACAACTGAACCGCTTGCGTGACCGCCGACATCACATTTTCGTCCCCCGTGGTGTCGATCGGAACTTTTGCCATCGCCGAAATCGCGCGAGCCCCGAGGTGAGTGGGCCGCAAGATTTCTCGCCAATTTTGTCCAAACGCGATCACGCTGCTGAACAACGTGTTTTCATTCTCCTCTTTGTCGCGTCGTTTGGTATTGAATGCCTCGATCGACTTGTAAAACGTTTCCGCATGCACCGCCATCTGGCTTCGCTTTTGCGTCAAACTCGCCGAAGCGTCAAAAAGCCACACAATCAAGGTGTCGCCCTGGTCGAGTTCGCTACGAATGGCTCCGGTTACAACATCGCCTGCTGCGCCAATACCAGCGGCGGATAGCAATTTGTCAGTGCCGGAGGGGTCACGCGTTAGATTC
>CAXBHV010000593.1:0-5145 GCA_963974855.1 uncultured Rhodopirellula sp.
GGACGTTGCAACCACCCGGTGACACGGAATTACAATCGGGATCCGGTTGCGAGCCATGCTGCTGCCAACGGCTCGGCTTGCTCGTGGGCTGCCTGCGCACTCGGCTAATTGTTTGTACGTCTGGCGAGTCCCTGGTTGGATTTCACGACAATGTCGGTATACCGCCTTCATAAACGATGTCCAATTCGATTCGTCGACTTGCACCGTTTCAAACGTAGTGCAGCCAAACTCAAAATAGGATTGCAATCGTTCGTCGAGAGATGCAACCCAATCCCGGACCGTGGTCAAATCTGGTTGTGACAATCTCTGCGGCGACGGACTTTGGGGGCGATCATTTCCCCATCGCAAACTCCATAACCCACGCTCGGTCCACTCGGACCACATCATCCCCAAGGGAGAGTGATGATCTGCGACAAACGTGGCAGTCGATGGACATTGTTGCTTTGCAGAAAGCGGAGTTCGACTTCGCGATGCCATGTCTATTTTCCAATACAAAAGCGACCGAATACGCGATCCAAGATATCGTCAGTGTAGACCGTTCCGGTGACCTCACCAAGACACTCGACGGCGACGCGAAGTTCCGATGCGACAAATTCGTGTCCATCGCCGTGTTGAACGAGACGAATTGCCGTTTCGATGCACTCAGCAGCGTGGGCAAGCGAACCCGAGCAGCGCGCTGCGGTCCCCATGATCGAACCAACTTCTTCCTGGTCACGAGATCCCGCGAATTGCGAAATGCGATTTCGCAGCTTCTCTACGCCGTCGCCTGTGACCACGCTGGTGTAAATCCAATCGGATTCCGTCACGTCAGCCTCGATCAGATCGGACTTTGTCGCGACCCAGATATCGATCGACGATCGTTTGGACGAACCATCGTGAGTTTCAAAGTAACGTCGCTGAGCCTTCAAATTTTCTTTGGACGCATCGACGCACCAAAGCCGCACGTCGGCGTTTTGCGACGCACGAAGCGCCTGAGACTGCGAAGCCGCGGTGATTTCAAAGAGCGGATCTTCCTGAGCACGACTTTCGATTCCGGCGGTATCGACCCATTGGATCGCATTGCCATCGAGGATGGTTTCCACCGATACGATGTCGCGAGTGGTGCCGGCGACATCGGCGACAATCGCCACTTCATGCCCCACCAATGCGTTGATTAGATGGCTTTTGCCCGCGTTGGGATTACCGCGAAAAGCGACAATCATTTTCGATCGGTTGCCGCCGCGGGATTCCATCGATTGACGCGTTTTTTCTACTGCGGTATGGATCACGCTTAATCGCTCGACCAAAGCCTCGTCACTGACGAATTCAATGTCCTCGTCAACAAAATCGAGGCCTGCTTCGACATCGGCAAGCAGATCGAGCATCTCGCTACGCATATGTTCAAGTGGTCGGGACAGGTTCCCCGCCAATTGTTTCAGCGCATGCTCGAGCGATCCTCGTTGCTCCGCCTCGATGACGCCCAACACCGCCTCGGCTTGCGGCAAGTCCAAGCGACCCGCTAAAAACGCCCGCATGGTAAATTCACCCGGGCGCGCCGCGCGAGCACCCGCAGAACTCAACATACCCACGATGGATTGCAACACCGGCGCGGATCCGATCGTATGCAGTTCGGCCGACGGTTGCCCCGTGTAGCTTTGGGATGTCGGCCATAGCGATACCGTGACATCCATTTCACCAAGCGGCACCCCGAGATCGATCCGGCTGTCGATCACCTGGGGGCGTTTCGCGTGTGACGTCGGCACGCCCACCGATTCCAGGATCGAGACGACCGATTGCCCTGACATGCGAACAATCCCTCGCATCGCGGGCGTTGTCGGCGACGCGATCGCCACAATGGTTTCATCGGAATCGAGCATACTAATGAACAAACGCGGTCGATTTGGATGGCGACTTATTCGATCGCGCGACCGTCGGATCGTCCACGCTCGCTCCGGCTTGACGCAGCGCGTCAGTGACTGCGGATTGGCTCACGAGGTCTCGCAGCACGATCGGTTGTTTCGGATTGGAACCGGGATAGATTGCCAAAACGGGGATCGAACGACTTTGTAACTCAGCAAGTTTCGATTTGATTTCAGGGTTGTGGTCGGTCCAGTCGGCCAGCATCGGCACCGCATCGAGTTCTTCGATGACCTTGCGAGTTTCTTCGGTGTTCAGTGCTACGTTGTAATTGACGATGCAATTCACGCACCACTTGGCAGTAAAGTCGATCATCACTGTGCGTCCTTCGGCTTGCAGTTCCTGCAATCGATCTTCGCTGTATTCTTCCCAAGCGATTGTCTTCACGCCATCTTGAGGCGTCGGTTCGGCACCCAAGTACTGAAACGCCATAAAACCGATTGCCGTCGCGATGCCCACGCCGCTAACCCAAGCAGCCAAACGCTTTTCGATGTCCGCCCAGTTAGGAACTTTGCCAATGATCCAGCAACCAAACCACACGCCTAGCAGGGTCACGAAGACAGGCATTTTGTGGTCGTCGCTGAACTGGTTGAAAAAGAAGGCGACGGTTGCCAAGAACAAGAACGCCAAAAACTCTTTCAGCGTTTCCATCCAATTGCCTGGTTTGGGCAACCATGCAACCAGCTTGGGCCAAATACCAATCAGGATATAAGGAATCGCCATTCCCAATCCGATTGTCATCATCAACGCGGTCGTTTCAGCGGCCGTCAAGGCGATCGTTAATCCAAAAATGGCTCCTAGAAACGGGCCGCTGCAGGGCGTCGACAACACGGTGGCAAACGCCCCTTTGGCGAACGCCCCGGGATATCCTTCGCGTTTTTGTAGGTCTTGCGATACCTTGCCGCCCGCCATTCCCGGAGCAGGGATTTCCCATACCCCAAGGTAGCTCAGTGCCATCGCAAACATCAACAACGTCAAACCAAGGCGAACCGGCAAGTAGGTGAATTGCTCGCCCCATGAGAGCGAAAAGACGACCGCCAGTGCCGTTAGCAGTGCGAACACTGACAGGATGCCCGCAGCGTAAAAGAAGTTCAGTAAGAACGCTCGTTTGCGATCCGCCCCCGCTTGCTGAACAAAGCTCATCACTTTCAGCCCCACAACGGGCAAAACGCACGGCATAAAGTTCAGGATCACACCGCCAAGAAACGCGAACAATAAAACGACCGCAAAGGGACGCCCTTTGGCGTCTGCGCCGTCGTTGATCACGATCGGTTGCACTGAGTCTGCCGAACGAACTGGGGCTGCCGAATGAGCGGCGGTATCTGCAGTCGTGTCCTCGACAGCTTCTTCGCGAGCCGGTGGGGTTGCGGCTGCAGCCACATCGGTGTCATCCGCTGGTTGCGTCTTCGTGTCGCTGCCCGTGCTTTGAGAAGCCGGTGCAGGTTTGGCTTGCAGTTTGTCTACCCAATCGGTTTCTGCCGCCGCGTCAAGTACATCGGCGCGTTTGACACTGGCGAACTGCACCGCTGCGGTCGATGACGCTGGAGCACTCGCTTTGCCAACATTTAGCGTGGTTGAAAACGACAGTGCCATCGGTTGTTGGCAACTTTTGTCGGTACAAGCTTGGTACGCGATCATACCGGCGATCTTGTGATCTCCCGGCTTCGCATCATTTGGAACCTCGACCGGAACTGACCATGTCACCGTGCCTTTGTGGAACATCACGCCGGGTAACAATTTGGCGTCCACTGGAACCGCGATGCTGTTCGCTTTCGGTGCACCGACGCGGAGTCCCGATTTTTCTGAAACAACCATATTGGTCGAAAAGTCGCCGTCATCGACGGTCAATTGATAAACATGGAATCCAGCGTCAGGGATCGCAGTGAACTTCAACGTCGCTCGTTCGCCTGGTGCCACCGTGGCGGGTGTCAACTCAGCGGTCCACTGGACTTCGTAACCATCGTCGCGAAACGGTTTTGCGGCAACCTTTTTCTCTGGTTCAACCGCTTCGGTTCCGGCTTGCGTCATCGCGGCAGGAACCGTGACGTTGCCTGCGAACGCAGCGGTTAAAGTTTCCGAGATCGGGATGCATGCGCCGTCGGGCTTGCATACTTGTGCTTCGACCGCGATTGAAATCGGGGCACGAAAATCAGCGGGCATGGCAATCGGCGCCGACCAAACCACGCGTCCACCGTGCTCTTCGATCGTGATCCCTTTGAAAATCTCCGAGACGCTTTTGTGCGGTGCTTCGTCGGGAGCAAACTTGCCCGCCAATTTCACCGACTCAGGCGACTCGATCGACAATTTCGTCTTCATCGGCCCGCCAGACGGTTGGGTCACCGAGTAGATATGCCAGCCACGGTCCACGTTGACAATGACATCCAAACGCCCCTGAGTTCCGGAGGCGTCAACAAAGTACTTCGCTTCCCATTTCGCCGGATCACCGGAATCTTGCCCAAAGCCCCCGAGTGAAAAATCGGAAAAGACACTTCCGTCGTTGTCAAAACCTGTTTGCGCTGTTGCAGTTTGCGGAACGCCCACCAACAGTGTCAGTAACAAACATCCAAGTCCGAAAAGACCGCCGCCATTTTTATTTATCATTTTCAGTACGCTTTAAATAAGCTCTCTGCCGTGAATCCGATTCGCTTAGCCAACCGATCATATTCTGAGTTTATCGACAACTCGAATCCATTGATCGATCCGCTGGGCAATGTGCTCGTCATCGTAGGAAAAATTTTGGTTTTCAAGCAATAACCAAGATGCCCAGTTTCCGAGGTTTATCCAGGCCGATACTTGAACCACGTGTTTCGCAAGCACTTCTTGCTGTTCATTCAATGACGATTCTATCCGATAACCCGCCAATACCGAATGCCACGCACTGTGTACATCGGTGCACTGGCCCAGGAAGCTGGAGATCCAACGTGCCAGATCGGTTGCGGGTGCGTCGACTCGAACGGCATCAAAATCAATGATTCCCGTGACCGTGCGAGCCGCCGCAGGGGCACCCTCGGGCGAATCCGCAAAAAAAATGTGCTCAGCGTGAATATCACGCAGCACCATTTGCGTCTCAACAGACTGCCCCGACAACGCCCCCAACGTGACGGCAAACGAGTTTGCAACGCGATTCCAGTCGGCTCGAAATCGCTCGATCGCCATTTGCAGCGAAAACCGCAGATGCGGATGTTCGATCCGCGTCAAATCGCTCGCCATGATCGCGTCCATTTGAGTGATCAATTCCTGCAGCCGTTT
>CAXBHV010000594.1:0-5138 GCA_963974855.1 uncultured Rhodopirellula sp.
TCTGCAGTTGCCCTTCCGCCGATTTCCAAGATTAGCTGCTTCAAAAAATCGCCGTCATTCAACTCACGGCTCACCAGACGTCGAACTCGATCGGAAAACTGGTCCACCATTTCCGACTTGAGTCTGAGGATCGCATCCCGCACCGCCAACTGCACGGCTTCCTCGCCAGCTCGCTTCGTTTTTTCGGCGTTTTCGCGTGCCCTCTGCAGCAGCCCATCTGCTTCTCGTTTTGCCTCGTCAAGGTGCCGCTCCGCCTTGAGGCGAGTTTGCTCCATGAGCGCATCAGCCTGAGCCTTGCCTTCTTCGACACCCTGCTCGCGCAAACGACCGATCAGTTCTTCGACTCCGGATGATTCCTTTGGCTTTGTCATGTCGCTATCTCCTTAGCCTGCGGTGCTACCGGGAATGCTTCCGCCGACGATCAGAGCGAAGATGAATGCAAAGACCGCGAATCCTTCCACGATCGCAGCCGGTGCGATCGCGAGTCCAAAGACTTCGGGCTTCGACTTCGTCGTATTGATCGCCGCTGCGCAACAGGAACCCTGAACGATGGCACTGAACAGCAGGGCCAGCCCGACTAGCAGGCCGATGGAGAACAATCCCGGCGCGGAGTCCAAGGAAACAGCGCGGTTGAACTGCATTGTCACAACGATCCCATAAATGGTCTGCGACGAGGGTAAGGCGGACGAACCAACCAGCCGCCCATAGCCGCTTTCGACATCCAGCAACGCTCCCGAGGCTGCCTGCCCGGCGCGTCCGCAGCCGATGATGCTGCCGATTGCTCCAAAGGCGGTAGGCAAAAAGACTCCGGCCCAACCCAGTAAAAGAATGAAACTCTCCATGTCTATATTGCCTTCTTGTTGAATGGTTCAAATGCGTATCCCTCGCCCGGAAGACTCCAACCGAAGAACTCGATGCAGTTCAGACGCAATCCATGGACGACGCCGCTCATGATTGCCAAGACGAAGTTCAGTCCATGCCCGAAAACAACAGCGACCACCGCCAACAGACTTCCAATGCCGACGCAACAGCTCGCCTTGTACGTAAGATCGTTGAACGTCCCCGCCAGTTGTGCACTGGCCAACCCGAGTGCGAACAGCCGCAGGTAGCTCAGCACGTCACCGAAAGCGCGAGTGAAGCCCGTGAGCGAGACAACACCGTCGATCAATCGCTTTGCGTGTTCTTTGAGACTGAACGTCATCCATGGTCGTTCGCTGCTGAACAACAGCACGCAAACAAGGCCCGCCCCGAGACCCCAGCTTCCAAAGTGAATTAGCGACTGCTCCGGTTGCGTTCCGTTTTTGCCCAGTCCCAAGGCCAAGCCGCCAAACAACGCCGCGACCCAACCCAGTGACGCCAGCATCGTTGACGACCATCGACGAGTCCAAGCCAGAGCAAGATTGGCGATCACTAGATGGGCGACACCAATTGCGATCGAAATCTTCATCATCAAGGTCGCGTTCGTGGCGTCGATGACATGCAGTCTACCGAGCAACGAGCTGGCGGGTGGTGAAAAGCCAAAGTAGCTGCCAATTACGATGCCATAAGCAACGGACGCAATCGCAGTGGCGACGAACAATGTTCGCATCCGCCGCATGTTTTCCGACCTGCCCAAGCGTCGCCAGAACAGCAGCAGACCGACTGCCAACACCATCGCGTACCCAGCGTCGGCCATGATCATCGCGAAGAAAACGCTGAACGAGAGAAAAACAATGCCCGACGGGTCATACGCACCGTAGGCGGGCGTGGTGTAGAACGTGACCGCGTTTTCACCGCCTGCGGCAAGCCCACGATTTGACAACAACGTGGGCGGTGAATCATCCGATGTTGGAAGTTCAACGGTCAGTCCTAGCGAGTGGGCTTTCGCGAAGGCTGCAATTTGTTCGCGTTGCGACTGAGGAGCCCAGCCTTGAATGGCGAATAGTGAGGGATCATCGAAGGCTCGCCCGGCAGCTTGCTCGCGTGCGACTCGATCGTCAGCAAGTGTCAATGATCGCGATAGCAGGTGTATCCACCGAGTCAGTCGAACCCGCTCCCAATGCAGTTCCTCCAGCTCGAATTCAACCGCTTCCAGACGATCCTTCAACTGGCCCAGCGGTCGATCATCCAAGTGCGAACGTGGCACCGGCATCTCGCTCGGCTCCTCTTCGCCTAAGACAATAACGTACGCGAAACGTTGATCTTTGCTGACGACGTGCCATGTGGCACTCAACGTTGCCAACGCACCCAACCGATAGTGCGGGATCGCGTAGAACCACAGGCGTAGTCCGCCAAGCTCGCCTTCGGGTGGAAGCTCAAAATCACCCCAAGGAACCAGTGACACTATCGCGTGCTTCAACTCATCTCGTTCAGTTTGCAATTGCTCTCGCTGCTGCCGGACGGACAAGACGCGACCGACCACGTCATCCAACTGGAAAGCCGTGTCGTCCTTCATCACACGACGGTGGATAGGACAAGCTCGCAAGTACTTCAAAGCTTGCGCGGCGTCCGAGGAAGACGGTTGCCGTTGTGGCACGTCGGTATGGCTCTCATTCAAATCAAGTAGATGTAGACAGCCCAACGCCTGTAGACCATCGAGCACGGTGTGTTTCTGGTCAGCGGTGCCATACAGAGTTACTTTGGCGACGGGGACGATTGCCATCTACATCGCCCTCATCATGGGTTTGTCGCGACTCTGTTTCGCCTTGGCGATTTTGGAACGAACGACGGCGGCTCGCTCGGTATCGGCGAGATGAATCTTGATGCGTTGAATGTCATTCTCTGCCTGTGGAATCAGCACTTTCTCGAAAAGGTTGACTCGCTGCGTGATTCGACGCACTGCGTTGCTGAGCCGAGACATACGTTTCCGTTCGATGTCACGGCGAGCGTGAAGAGTCGCCACGTTTTGCAATAACTCAACGACGAAATCGACCCAAAAAGGCTTGGCCAGCATCGAATACTCTTTGACGCAGAACTGAATTTCACCCAACATCGGTAGCCGCACACCAAGCACGTTCTCTTCATCGACGACCATTGCTTCGATAAGAACGAGATCGGTTAGATTCTGATCGCTGGCTCCCAACAGTGAGAACAAACCGGCTTGTGAATCGAGCACGTCGGAAATCTCACGCTCTGTGCTTTTGAGCTTGTTCTTGGAATGTTGTAGATCGGCGAGCAATTGTTGCCGTTTCAAGTCCAATGACGGCAAGAATCGCTGATACATCGCGAGTTGATCGCGTTGCTGTTTGAGCGACGTCTTGTTCAGGGCGAGGGACATCGCTCACACCTCCGATTTGTGGAAATACTTTTGGACCAGCGCTTCTTTCATCAGCAACTCTTCAGCCTCGAAACACTCGGCCAGCGTCTGCCAACTCAAGTCAAGCGCGTCGTTCAGCGGCATTGCGACGTGAATATCCATGAACCGCTGCGCAAACAGGTTGCCAAACTTCAGCAGCTTTTCATCAAACGCCGACAGGTCGAACGCCATCGCTTGCTTCTTTGCCGCTTCCTTCGCCCCGGCGTAAAAGCGAATCATCGTGTTCATGATTTGCGAATGGTCTTCGCGAGTGACCTTTCCGATGACTTGTTGTTTCAGCCGCGAGAGTGAGCCGAACGGGTCGATGACGCCGTTGTGCAGATATAATTGGCCCTCAGTGATGTAGCCCGTGTTGTCGGGTACCGGATGCGTGACATCGTTACCCGGCATCGTCGTGACGGTCAAGATCGTGACGGAGCCAGCACCCTTGTAGTCGCAAGCTCGCTCGTAGCGCTGAGCGAGTTGTGTGTAAAGGTCACCCATGTAACCGCGATTCGATGGGACTCGCTCCATTGCGATACCAATCTCCTTCAATGCGTCGGCATAGGCTGTCATGTCGGTCAGCAGCACCAAGACGCGTTTGCCCTCTTCGACAGCAAACCGTTCCGCGACCTTCAACGCCATGTCGGGCACCAGTAACCGTTCCACAATCGGGTCCGACGCTTGATTCACAAACATGACGGTGCGACCGAGTATTCCTTCGTTCTCGAACGTCGAGTGAAAGAAGTGATAGTCGTCGAAGATCAGCCCCAATCCGCCAAACACAACGATGTCCGCATCCGCTTGAATTCCGATCCGAGCCAGCAGTTGGTTGTACGGTTCGCCTGCGACCGAGAAGATCGGAAGCTTTTGGCTCTCAACGAGACAGTTGAAAAGATCAATCATGGGAACCATCGTGTGAATCATGTTTTGCGGCACAATTCGCATTTTGGGATTGACCGACGGCCCTCCGATTGGAATCGAGGGCTCGTTGGACAAGTCAGGCCCGCTATCCAGGGGAACTCCCGAACCGCGAAAGACGCGGCCCAGAATGTTTGGCGAGAAGGTGACCTGGGTTGGATGGCCCAAGAACCGGACCTTGGCTCGCGTCGAAAGTCCCTTGCCTCCGGAAAACACCTGCAATGAAACCACATCGCGTTCCAACTCGATGACCTGTCCCAACGATCGGCGTTGGTCCCAGTTTTCAACGACGGCCAAGTCACCGAAGCCAACCCCCGACGCGCGCACCTTCAAAATATCGCCGACAATTCCCAGCACTTCAGTATGTCTGACAAGATCAGGAATCATGTCGTGGTAGACTCCAGATAATGCGACGGCCGCTCGTCAAACCTCTCGGCACAACTCAGCGAACAAAACACGAACTCAGCAGATTTCCGTTTTCGTCTTGCTGCTGCCTTGCCAGCCGGAACGGTCATACCGCAGACAATATCGCGATTGCCCTCTACCTCGTTCAGCATTGGCTCGTCGTCGTTTCCCCGACAGAAAACAGAAGGGTGGCGGAAGTGCTCCTTTCGATAGACTTCGAGCAAATTATTGACGAGCTGCACAGGATCGTCGTTGTATAGAACCCGTGCACCAGTCTCTTTGTTGCATGTTTCCAATATCGTTTTGACCATATCGCTGATTCCACCGCTGCCGGTTAGCACTCCGATCAACTTGCCTTCGTCATAGGCAATCGCCAACTCGCCAAGCGTCCCACTGCTGCCACCCACGATCACGATCATGTCACTACTGCGAATATTGACGACCTCTCTTCCCATTAGCCCACTACCGGTGAAAATCAGCACGTCATGTGCCAGCGTTGGCGAACCGTAGTGGTACGCATGTTCATCTATGCTAAGGG
>CAXBHV010000595.1:0-5136 GCA_963974855.1 uncultured Rhodopirellula sp.
TGTCTCGCAGCCGACGGTGAACTGGAGCCGGGAACACGTTGGCACCAGGAAAGCATGATTGGAACGTATTTCGAAGCAAAGTACCGATTGGCCAGCGAAGAGGAAATCAAAAAACTAGGGAACATTGGGCTCGATCCAGGGCAATCGGTTGCCGACTCGGTGGCTGCCAGTTCAGGCATCATCGTTCCAAGCGTTACGGGCGAGGCTTCGGTCACAGCCGAAAGTCAATTATTGCTTGATCCCGATGACGCATTCCGGTACGGAATCCCGGTATGAGTTTGCCGCAGGATGCGTCAGATAGTTCCCCGTCAAGTCTCATTGCCGCCAAGGAGGGCGAGCCACGCCATGTTGCCATCGTAGGTGGCGGAGTGGTTGGCATCGCCTGTGCTCATTATTTGAATCTGCGTGGCTATCGTGTGACCGTGATTGACCGCGGTCGTGTCGGGGGCGGATGTTCGCATGGCAACTGCGGCTACGTGAGTCCGAGTCATGCGTTGCCGTTGGCCGAGCCCGGTGCGATTTTCTCGACGCTCAAGGCGATGCTGAAATCGAATCCACCGTTGCGGATTCGGCCTGGGATGAACATTCATCTTTGGAAATGGTTGTGGAACTTTTCGCGTCGTTGCAACAAGACTGATTGGATCCAATCGGGCCAGGCAATACATCCGCTGCTCACCGAATCGATGCAGCTCTACGGCGACTTGATTCGCGATTACCAACTTGATTGTGAATGGACCAAGCAAGGATTGCTGTTCGTTTACAAAAACCAGGACGCTTTGCAGGCATATGCGCCCATCAATGCGATGCTGAGTCGCGATTTCAACGAGCCAGCGAGACGGATGTCCGCGAGTGAGTTGCTGGACTTTGAACCGGGGCTGCAGCAGGACGTTGCGGGGGCGTGGTACTTCGAGCACGACGCCCATTTGCGGCCTGCCCGCTTGGTCGCGTCATGGCGAGATTCGCTGCAACGTCGTGGTGTTACGTTTATCGAGAATCAATCGCTCGAAGCGATTGTCGAGTCGGGCGGCAACGCGCAAAGTGTTTCGCTGTCGTCCCAGCAAGTTGCGGCGGATCAGTTTGTGATTGCCACGGGTGCTTGGACGCCGCTGCTTGAGCAGATGCTTCGCTTTCGTGCACCGATACAACCCGGCAAAGGGTATTCGATCACGATGCCGCGTCCCGAGAACTGTCCCACCACTCCCATGATTTTGCCGGAACGCAAGGTCGCCGTGACCCCTTGGGGATCAGAACTCCGTTTAGGTTCGATGATGGAGTTCATCGGTTACGATTCGAGTATTTCCCAAAAACGTCTTAAACTGCTAACACGAGCGGCGGCGGATTACTTGACATGCAAGCTGCCTGATTCTTTCTCCGAAACCTGGTACGGTTGGCGTCCGATGACCTACGACAGTACTCCGATCATTGGTCGTTGTCCAAGTTTCTCGAATGTCTTTTTGGCATGTGGACACAACATGTTGGGGCTGAGCATGGCTCCTGCGACCGGTCGCATGATTGGCGAACTACTCTCGGGTGACCCCACCAGCATCGAAGCCCAGCCGTATCAAGCAGAGCGTTTCACCGGCTAAACGGCGTTATTTGTCACGTGGATCGTCTTCTCTTCTGACAAACCAAAACCACAGCAACCCCATGCTGGTCAGAATCAGTACCAGGGAAAAGACAGAAATAATCAGCGAGATCATGGTTGGGGTGCAGGTTATGGGAATGCGGGTGGCGTGACGCCTATTACCGCTCGCTGCACTTTCTTCGCGATGGCGAAAACTAGAACAACAAGCCCTCTGCGTCGATGGCCTGGTTTTTCTCGTCATCATTATCACGTATGAATGCATCCACTTGAATAGGGGCAAAAATGACGGGGTTTCGCTCCCCTAGCTGCTCGCTTTGCCCGGTTCCGATGCGATTCAGTTCGTTGATAACAATCAAAGCATCGAGTGGCGTAATTCGGTAGTCACCGTTGACGTCGTAATACAAATCTCCGCTAGGTTGCTCCTTGCTAGGGTCCAACGTGGAGCTTCCAATTCGAAATTGCAGCGCGTTGATAATCGCAAGTGCATCACCAGCGGTGACCTTGCCGCTGGAATCCACATCAAATCGATTGAGCGAATTTTGGAACAATGGCGGTTCGTCATCAACCAAATCGATGCTCGCAGAAGCCGAAACGTAGCCGCTCGCCGAGAAGGTGTAGCTTAATTTCTCAGTCGGTTCTGGATCGGTGTCGTTAACGGGAATCAAACCGATCAGCACACTGGTTTGATTTGCGGGAATGGTAAAGTCACCATCAAAACCAAGCTCACTCGCATTGCCACCGGAAACCTGGATAGGCAACGCTTGGGATGTGTTGCTATTGCTACGGGTAATCCGCAACTGCACAGCATTGGCGGCGTCTTCGCGGACCGTTTCCGCAGTGAACACTGCAGCAAGTGTTTCGTGATCTTTGACGAGCAAATCGATCACTCCCGAGTCGACACCCGTGCCCGAAGCAGACAATTCGAGTGTTTGGTCTCCGTCGAGCAAGGCGTCGTCTACCGCAGCGACCGCAACTTTGACCGAGGTTGCATTGGCGGGAATGATTGCCGTTGCCGGGACCGTGGCCTCGGTCGTGTCACTTGATTGCAACTGGACCGTGAGGGGACTGCTCGACACAGGCCCCGAACGCGTGATGGTTAGCTCTGCCGCAGCGCCACCCGCATTCTCGACAATCGACGACTTGTTCAGCGTCAGTGACAACTTCGGCGGCGCCGTCACGGAAACGGTGAACGTTTTCTCGTCGCTGCCTCCGTCACCGTCATCCACGCGAACGCGGACGGTGAAGTTGCCGACTGTTGAATAAGTGTGAGTGCCGTTAAAGGACGCCAGCGTGGGGCGGGTGGCATTGCCAGTCTGATCGATCGTAGCAATACCGGAATCAACCTCGCTTCCGTCACCCCAATTAACCGTGTAGCTAAACGTTTCGCTGCTAGACGGATCCGAGATCGATCCGATGTCGGTGATCGAAAGGGGCGAGTTCACGACCACACTTTGGTTCGCAGCAACAGTCAGCGTCGGTTTGACATTGGTGATCGATGCGGTAGTGACGGGGATGACAAGCTCACCCAGGCCGCTACCGGTCAACACGATTTCCACGGGAAAACTTCCGTTGTCGCCGTATACATGATTGGCGCTGACCGTAACGGTCGATCCCACCAACGTCCAACCGATATCATCAAGCGCAGCAACGTCGAGCGATGTGATCGGTAGTCGCTCGTTGTTGTTGAGCGAGCTTCGCATCAGCGTCGCTTGGTTGTCCGTGTTTAAGATCGAATCGGCCCAGTGAAAGCTTTGATTCAGCGGCGGATTGCTGGTTCCAACGTAAGCCGCGTTCGCTTTCGCGCCGGTAAAGGAGTTTCCGCTGGTAAAGGTGGCCCAGGACTTGTTGATCCCCGCGTTGCCGAATCCTAGCACGTGCGTCAATTCGTGCATCGCGACGGTAATGAAATCGGTTTGTCCGGGCTGAATGCCGCTGATGTCTTTATTGAAGTACCAATTGGTTCCGTTGTTATCAAATGCAACGGATCCGCCCCATGGTCCGAAATCGGTTGGCGGCGATGCTTTCGCTCCAGCCTCGCCACGATAGATCACGGTGTCCTGAAATGCATTGAAACTCGCAAGTTCCGCTGGCGTTACGAGACCAGGATTGACCAGCCGGTACCCGCCTGGTCCGCCACGTCCCCGCTCGAAGCCCGCCAAGTCGCGTGCTCCAGCAAATATCACAATCTCGTTCGCGTTGACCTTCAGGTTTTTAGCTGCGCTGTCACGTGCCGTGCCGTCATTGTTGACCGTCGAATTACCGGTGGATGGATTCGTGAAATTGGCAATCCATTCCAGCTTTCCCGCTGGATTCGGATTGATCGCATCTAGCTCATCCGAAAAACGGCGAACGATTGAATCTGCGGCAGCTTGCAGAAGCACGCGTCGAGATTGATTTGCTCCTGAAAAAAAGCCCGAGGTATCCAGTGAATAGTCAAAGCGAATTTTCAAACCGCCCGTCGCTGGCTGCGAATTGACCGCCGCGGCAGTTTGGGTGCCATCGCCCCAGCGAACTTGAGCGGAGATGTTGCCGAGCAGGCCCGTAGTATCCACATTGCGAACGATCTCAAACGGATCTCCCTCGGCCACCAGTAACCGACGATCCTCGAGAGTCTGGTATCGGATCGGACGGGCGGTGCTGCGACTCTGTTTTCGCCTCTGGATTTGCACAGCACGGTTGTGCTCCCCTGGGAACACGGCGGTGGCGATACGAGCCAGGATCACTTGGGCAGTATGTTTGAACATAGCGAAGTGGAGTAGAAGAGAGAGGGTCAACGGCGACTTCCTTGTTCGTCATATCGACCACTCGAAAGCCGAAATCACGCCAAGATTTCTTGAAAAGCCGGGAATATCAATGCCGTGTTGCCGCAATGGCGGGTCATCCCGGTGCATTTGTGCGGAATACGTTTCGCTTTATTGAACTGTAGCCATGGGATTCCGAGTACCCCTTTGTTGGCGGAAACCGACAAATCAGATCACTGCGAAAAACGCCGCGATCTAACAATTCGGGTCTTAATTGATCAAATCGCGGCAAAATCATGGCGATTTGGAGCAATGCAACCAGCATGCCGGCGAGTTCGGGAAACGCAAAAACAGCTAAGATCGGCTAAACCAAACCGGGTTCACGTGATAGCATTTCGGCGTCGTGGTCGTTTGCTGAAACCAAACCGGGCACGGTGGCCGCGACAATTCCGCGATTGCTCGCCGAGCTGGTAAATTAGGGGCTATGACGCCCCTAGCCTCGAGCATTCTGCTTTGACGCCCCCCCTCGTATCCCACTCGCTTACCTTCCTTCCGAATCGATCTACTTCCCCATGAATCAGCCGAATCATCCTGCCGATCCTGCGAAAAATCGTGATCCCAAAACGCTACGCTCGTACCGTTGGTTCGGCCCCGATGACATGCGATCGTTTGGGCATCGTTCGCGATTGAAGGGAATGGGCTTTGACGACATCGATTATCAAGGCCGACCGGTCGTTGCGATCCTGAATACTTGGAGCGATCTGAACACATGCCATTCGCATTTTCGCAACCGAGCGGACGAAGTGCGTC
>CAXBHV010000596.1:0-5134 GCA_963974855.1 uncultured Rhodopirellula sp.
GAGGAAACCGACGTTGCCCCAAATCGCGCTCTCTCCTAGGATCACATAGCGACCCTAGCCAGACGTCTAAGGTGAAAACGGCGGTTCCCCTACCCGCCGCGCGGCTCTACCGCTGCGCAGCACCGCTTACGACGCTTTCGCAAGTCGAACACGCCAAGAAAACTTCCTCAGGAAACCACTATGGATTGCCGTTTTTCTACCGCCAACCGTACTCCGAGCGACCCGATTGCTCGCTGCGATAATCAATCGAATGCCCCCTATTCAATGGGCTCGAAACTTTCGCCCCTCGTGATGAAGTGGTCGAAATCGTTCCTGGCGATACTCTTCGTCGCCCTGATCGCGGAAGTGTCCCATGCACAATCCGACCAAGCCGCAATCGACAAGCCGGCGGTGGAACAGGTCATCGGTAACGCGAAGCGACCTAACCTGGGCCCCTTAAAACTGGCAACGCCGGGCACCAAAGACAGCTTGGTCGCACGATTGATTGCGACTTTAATGCCGCGAAATCACGTCTCGAGCCAAAAGCTGAACGACACAATCAGCGAACGATCGCTGAACTTGTTCCTCAAGTCGCTCGACCCAATGAAGCTGTACTTCTTACAGGGCGACATTGACCAATTCCAACGAAACGCAACGCGAATCGATGACATGGTCCAAGCAGGCGACTTGTCGTTTGCCTACGAAGTCTTCGGTCGCTTTGTGCAACGCGTCGATGAACGCGTTACCGTCGCTTTGGAATTGCTCGACGGTGAATTTGATTTCCAAGTCGACGAACAGATCATCACCGACCCTGACGCAACGGTCTACGCCAAGGACGCCGATGAAGCGACGGACCGATGGCGACGCCAGATCAAGTACGCTCTGTTGGATTTGAAGGACGAAGGAAAAGAAGGCGCCGAAGCACGCGACCTGCTTCGCCGACGTTATCTACGCTACGACCGTCGTTGGCGTGATACCGACAGCGATGCTTTGTTGGAAATGTATTTGACTGCGGTCACTACCGCTTACGATCCACACTCCACCTACATGTCGCCTGATTCGCTCGACGAATTCGACATGATCATGCGTCTGAGCCTCGATGGTATCGGTGCTCAATTGCGTGAAAAAGATGGCAACACTGTGGTATCACGTGTGATCCCCGGCGGTGCTGCTGCGAAACATGGCAAGCTGAAGACGGACGACGTGATCGTATCGGTGGGCCAGGGCGAAGAAGGCCCGATGGTCGATATTGTCGAAATGCCGCTGAACGACGTGGTCGGTTTGATCCGCGGAAAAGCAGGATCGATCGTGCGATTGGGAGTCAAACCTGGTGGTGCAGGCGAAGTCGAAATCCACCTCATCGTGCGTGCACGTATCGAACTGGACGAGTCCGCAGCACGCGGCAAGGTCATCGAACACGAAATGCCTGATGCCCCTGGAATAACGCAAAAGATTGGCTATATCAATCTGCCCAGTTTTTACATGGACATGGAAGGCGCCAAGAACAACAAGCGAGACTTCCGCAGCAGCACCCGCGACGTGTTGCGAATCATCGAAGAATTCAAGGGCCAAGGCATCGATGGAATCGTGTTGGACCTGAGCACGAACGGTGGCGGAAGCCTGACCGAAGCCATTAACTTGACCGGATTGTTCATCGACCGCGGTCCCGTGGTCCAAGTCAAGAATGCCGATGGTTCGGTACAACAATACGACGACGACGACCGAGGCACTGCTTGGGATGGCCCACTGGTGGTCATGACGAGCAAGTTCAGTGCAAGTGCAAGCGAAATCTTCGCGGGTGCGATCAAGGACTACCGTCGAGGTATTGTCGTCGGCGATCCCACCAGTCACGGCAAAGGAACCGTTCAAACTCTGATGGATCTTGGACAACAACTGTTCCGCAACAACCGCGAAAACTACGGTGCATTGAAGGTCACGCTTCAACAGTTCTACCTGCCCGATGGCGAAAGCACTCAGTTGGCCGGTGTCGCAGCCGACATCGTTTTGCCCAGCATCACGGCAAAGATGGACGTGTCCGAAAGCGACTTGAAGTTTGCACTTCCTAACGATCGCGTCAAACCTGCAAAGCACGAAAACTATAACATGGTGCCTGCAGACCTGATCGGCCAATTGCGAAACGATTCGATGGGCCGGATCAGCAAAGAGAAAGAGTTTACGGAGTTGCTAAAGCGAATCGAACTGTACGTGCGTCAGAAAGAGCAAGCGTCGATCTCGTTGAACGAAGAGAAGTTCATGGCTCGCCGCAAAGAACTCGATGCTCAGAAAGAAGAAGAAGAGAAAGAACTCGAGGCCGAAGTGGGTGCTCAAGAGGTCTATCGCGACTACTTCTACAATCGTGAAGTGCTGAACATCGCCCATCAATACATCGACGGGCTGAAGAAGCAAAATCTAGCAGTCGCTCGCTAATCCGACTGCGAGACGCAAGAATAATAAAGGCGGAGTGCTGAACAAGCACTCCGCCTTTTTTTATGGGAGAAGCCGCAGTGGACTAAGCAGCTAGGAATTAGGGTGCACGTCGTAGCGGAAGTCGTCAAGACTTTCGATGTGCAGCTGCGAGGACGAAACTCTTGACGAGTTCCGCTACGCTAAAATTAAGCTGCAGTCCAGGACTAACCTGCCATCATCCCTTTCGCCACCTTGGCGATTTTGGCGATCTGCTCGGCACTCAGATCACTTAGCATCGGCAGCAGCGGGCCGGAATCACAAATACCTGCACCGGTGACGGCGTGATGCAGAACGCGAATTGGGTTGATGTCGTTGCGTAGATCCTCGAGCGGCTCAAACCACTTCCGAATTGATTCAGCGGTATCAAAATCGCCGTTGTGAATCGCGTGCATCATCTCCATCGATTTCGCGGGAGCGACGCAAACACAACCGCTTGTGAAGCCAGTCACCCCAAAGTCGCGAAGATGGACGATCGCTGGCTGCTCGCCGATGCCGCTAACGATTCGTTCGGCTGGGAAGACATCCATCACCTCTTTTAAATAGTCATCCTGTGACGGATCTTCACGAACGACCGCGTACTTGATCCACGAGATTGCACCGTCGTTTTCGAGCTTGCGAACCAAGTCCGCATCGAGCCAACGATCAAACTTCAAATACAGCACCAAGGGTTTGCCGTACGCTTCCGCGAGTCGTCGTGTCGCCGTTGCGATTCCTTTCTGGTCCACGATATCACGCGACGGCAACAGCATTGCGGTGGGGAACTCAAAATCACGGAGCACTTCGATCTGATCCATCGCAAACCCGTATGCGGGGCCGATCGAAGGAATCACAACCGTATCATCGGCCGTCTCGTCGGCCAACATCTTCAATAGCGATTCATATTCCGCCAAGCGAACGTGATAGAAAACCGCGTTGCCGCCGTACAACAACGATCGAACTCCGCCCGACTCGATGTGCTTGATCAACTTAGCGTTTTCAGCGCGATCGATTTTTAAGGACGCGTCGCGTGCCAACGGAGGAACGGCAATGACGCTTTCACGAAGTTGGGCTGGGGAAAAGGGAGCGGTATTCATGGCGAGGCTCAAACAGAGAGTGGACTTGGAGGGTGGGAAGTAGGGACGCTGATCGTAGCGCGTTCAAAACGTGGCTACGTATCGCGAGCCACGAAAGAAATTCCAGGAGGGCGTGGGTCCGTTATTTATTCCGGAATCACTTCGCCGCGAACAAGATCATCGAATGTCTCGCGGCGCCGAATCAATTTCGCGGTGCCGTCCTCGATCATCACTTCCGCAGCGCGAGTCTTGCTGTTGTAGTTGCTCGCCATGACAAAACCATAGGCGCCCGCATTTTCGAGAACAACATAGTCGCCAACCATCGGCATCGGCAACTTGCGACTTTCGACGTAGCCACCTTCACGCTGAGTGAAAATGTCACCCGATTCGCAAAGCGGACCACCGATGATCACATCCAACTGTTCACGCGAAGAAACGTCACCGCGAGCACCACAGACCGAAATCGGATGATAGGCACCGTACATCACTGGGCGGGCCAAGTCATTGAACCCGGCGTCGACCAAGACAAAGACGTTGCTTCCCGCTTTTTTGACACTGCGAACTTCGGCAATCAGCGAACCACTTTCGGCACTCAAATAGCGACCGGGCTCGATTTCGAGATCCAAGCGATGACCAAACGCCTCGCTGAGCCGGTTTCGCGTCGCATCCCAAAGCTTGAAGTACTTGTCCAAATCAACATACGTCTCGTCGCTCTTGTAGGGGACGGGCAGCCCGCCACCTGCACTAATGGTCTTGAGCGTCCTGCCAACGGAGATCGCAGTCCGTTCCATCGCTTCGCAGACTTCACTCAAATGCTCGAGATCGGT
Organism: uncultured Rhodopirellula sp.; assembly: GCA_963974855.1. GTDB lineage: Bacteria > Planctomycetota > Planctomycetia > Pirellulales > Pirellulaceae > Novipirellula. The sequence goes on from CAXBHV010000596.1 coordinate 4,325, forward strand.
ACCCGAGCCGATGTGCATGTGAAGCCCCGTGATGGTGATCCGGCTCTGATCTGCACGACGCAAACACTCGTCGATCTGCTCGTGCCAAATTCCGTGCTTGCTCTGCTCGCCGCCGGTATTTGTTTTCTGGCTGTGACCGTGACCAAATCCCGGATTGATTCGCAGCGTGACTTCCGCCCCTGGCCGACGTTCACCCAGCTGGCTGATCATGTCCGGCGAACCACAATTGACGCTCAACGAATGCTCGACGACCAGATCAAGCGCTTCGCGATCAAAAATGTCCGCGGTATAGACGATATCGTGCTTCGCAGGATCGGTGGAAAAGCCAGCGGCGATTGCACGACGGATTTCTCCGGCACTGACCGCATCGACAACGACACCCTGGCGACGCATCCGATCGAGAATCGCCAAGTTGCTACAAGCTTTTTGAGCGTACCGGATTCGGTCGAACGCGGCCAAATCCGAGATACGAAGGATTTCACGAGATCAGCAATCGACTGACCCGCAATCTCGGTGCGAGCCGTGGAGAAAGTGGGCACTGTAAGCATTTCGGATGAGCAACACGCTGGGGAAGGGATGAATGGATCAACAATCACGACCCCCGCAGTGTACCCGCAAATCGAAAATCGCCCAGCCAAGGTAAGCGGGCCCCGTACGCATTTTTGGGCACGAACGCCCCGGCAACTTGAGTGACATTAATGCCATCACAATTGAAGCCTAGTAACTCATCAGGGTTTACGTAGCCTAGGCTACGTTCCACAGCTTGGAGGGAGTTAGCCGAAAGGCTTCTACCGTGGTGTTTACACCGTC
>CAXBHV010000597.1:0-5118 GCA_963974855.1 uncultured Rhodopirellula sp.
GAATTCGGCAACACGCAGTGGATCGCCGATTCATTTTAATCCAGCGAAGTGCTCGACGCTCACAGAATCGATCTACTTTACGTGCTTCATCAACAACTGGTGGGGGATCGCCATCAAGTCCACGGCGATGTCAGCGATGATCGTTCGCCCCTTGGTCAGCCACGCCGAAGCGAATGCCCACACCGCGATCCACTCCATCCAAAACAGAAAGTTGTATTCGTTAAGTGTCTGCTTCCATTCGGCGGAGATCAGGAACAGATAGCCGCCCATTGCCGCCATGCTCAGCAAAATCACGACGCCGCTAGCCCGGTAAATTAAATTCCGTTCGGCTTCGTGAGGTTCGATTTCGCGGTTAGTCGTATTGGAACTGGGAAAATGAAACAGCGAATAAGTGGCCAGTGTCAGGAAAAACACCCCGCCGCTGATCGAGTGCAGATAACCGATCAATGACTTTTGGTACAGCGGATCGCTGTTTGGGTCCAACGGAAACAGGGCGACTCCCAAAGCGGAAACGCAACCCAGATTCGCAGTCCAACTTTCGATCCGATCGTACCCCCGATAGCAGAACAAGAAGATTCCGATCGAACACATCGTGCCGACGAAAACGTCACGCAGTGCGGTGTGATAATAGCTGCTAATGTTGTCTTGGAATTCGATTCCAAAAAAAAGCCAACCGACGGGCCCGAGCACGATCGGCAACAGAAATCCGCTGACGCCAATCGCGCGTCGAATGCCGATGTACGACAGAACAAGGGCGTTTGTCTTGTCAGAAAGATTGGGAATCATGTTGGGGTCGTTGAAAAATAGCGAGCCACTCAGTTCATCTTAGGGGTTAGTTCATCTCGCGGGACTTGCGTTGGGCACGCTGCTTGTCACGAAATCGCTTTTTACGTTTCGCATCTTTCTCTTTGGACGCTTCTTCTTTCTCGGCGATTACCTTTGCCGTTTGCACTTGTTCACGCCTCATCAACTCGGGCGTTTCGAGAGTCAACCGTCCCAGTTCGCCGGCACGAATATCGTTCACCAAAATTCGGGAGGCACGATCGATGTCGACGAGATTACTTTTACCAAGACAACCTCGGCGTCGGCCGATCGCTTCGATCAGCTCTAAATCGGTGCCGGGCACTGACGTTAAATCGTATCGCTGCATCAACCGCTCAGGATAGCTTGCGGCCAAGTAGCGAGCCCCGAAGAAACCGATGTCGGCATAATCCATCGCCGTGTCTTTGATCGCCCCGACCAAACCCAGCCGATACCCGCTGTTCACATTATGCACGTTCGGCCACAACACGCCGGGAGTATCCAACAGTGCGACGCTGTCGCCAATGTTGACACGTTGTTGCTGCTGAGTGACTGCGGGCGTATTGCCCGTTTTGGCGATCTTTCGATTTGCCAAGAAATTGATGATTGTTGATTTGCCAACGTTGGGAATGCCAACGATCATCGCGGTGATCGTCATGCCAGCGCGGTGCGGCACCATTTTGGCAACGATGTGTTTCAAACGCCGGATCGTTGGCACGTCCTCGGTCGTGACAGCATGGGCGCGGACACCCACCGATTCCTCGAAGTGCGAGATCCAGATCGCCGTCATCGCATCGTCGGCAAGGTCGCTCTTGGCCAACACCTTCAAACAAGGTTTGTCACCGCGCAGTTCAGCCAGCATCGGATTCTCGCTGGAGTAGGGAATCCGCGCATCGAGCACCTCGATGACCACGTCGACTTTAGGGAGCACCGATTGGATTTCGAGCCGGGCTTTGTGCATATGGCCCGGAAACCACTGTATTGACATAAGGATCGTCGCTAGCAAGGAAAATGTGGGATAGGCTTCCAGCCTGTCGTCGCAACTAGGCTTTTTTGGAGCCCCAAAACTCACCGTAGCGAAACTCGCCAAGAGGTTCGCCGGCATCACCAAAACCGAAAGTCTTGGCGACTTTCGCTACGGCCAATACGAATTCGGTACGGCCAATTTGCAGGACTGGAAGACTATCCCACAGTGTCACCGGTGGCGATCATCCTGGTAACCCCCTCTTGGTAGTGTTCGACCGTTCTGCGGGTTTTGGCGTGCTGCTAAGCAGGACAATATGGGGCATTCCAGATAACGATCTGAGCCGACGGCATTAGCCGCGGGCATGTTTTCTGCAATTTTGACGGGCCCGCGGCTAACGCCGTCGGCTCACAAAAAGATCGACATTTCACCGGTATATACCGAACGAACTGCTTTTACTGGCCGCCGAACACTTGATAGCCGGGTACTGCGGTGCGAACGCTCCACAAAGTCCCGCCAGCGGTCACGAACAACGTCTTGCCGTCCTTACCACCGAAGGCACAATTGGTGGTTTCGTCGCGGGGAATTGCCAGAAAATCGATTTGTTTGCCCTCGGGCGAAAAAACGTAAATGCCTGCGGTCGGAGAATCCGCCGTTTGAGCCGGCGGACGTGGTTTGTTCAGCCCTGCGGCTACATACAGTCGGCCATCTTGGTCGAGCTTCATGCCATCGGGACCTCGCGTCGTCGTCCAGTCATAGATCAGCGTTTGACTGTCCAGATCCGGCGTACCATCGGCGTTCAAATCAAACCGCCATAGCTTTCTCGCACCGCCGAGTTCATTGTTGTTGTCCGCCACATACAGGAACCGGTCATCGGGCGTCACGATCAAACCATTGGGGCGATCGACTTCGTGACTGAAAATGCGAGTCACACTGCCATCGGGATCGATGCGGTACACGCCTTCGACCTTGCGGCCTTCGGCATCCAACATTTCCATCCCGCTACGATCACCGTATTGAGGATCAGTGAAATAGATCCGATTCTTGGAGTCGATCGTCAGATCATTGGGTTGATTGTATTTGCTTCCCTCGTAGGAATCCGTCAGCACACGGAGCGATCCATCTGCTTCGATTCGTTCGATCCGGCGGCGTTTGTTGTCGCAGATGATCAGTCGTCCTTGTCGATCGAACAGCAAGCCATTGGATCCGGCATCGGTCCGATACACCGTCGTCTTGCCGGCAAGATCACGGCGATTAATGTTCCCTTCGCCGCTGGTCAGCAGCCCTAACTGTGGATGCCAAACCGGGCCCTCGCCTGCACCGTGGTCTTGTAATAGTTCCGGCTTACCGACAAAGACTGAATCATTCGCAACAACGGGGGATGCAAGAAATAATCCAGTAACGAGCGAGAGCGTCAATGTTGAGAGCGGGTGCAGTTTTTCGATGCGGAGGGCAGGCATGGATTTCAGTTCCATTGGCGAATGAAGCGGTGGGTGTCATGATTCACAGTCGTGGACAACAATGCAAGTCAAAACGACGGCGAAGCAACCGAATCGTATCGAGCTAGGATCACTGACACGATGGATGAAGACACAATTTACAGTATGTTGGGCGGCGAAGTGGCGGTGCGTGGCCTCGTCGACCGTTTCTATGACTTGATGTCGGAATTGCCAGCGGCACGCCCGATTCGTGAAATGCATCCTCAAGATCTAACCGATTCGCGGGACAAGCTGTTCAAGTTTCTGTCGGGGTTTTGGGGTGGGCCATCGTTGTATATCCAGCAGTACGGGCACCCGATGTTGCGAGGCAGACACTTGCCGTTTCCGATCGGTGATAGCGAACGCGATCAATGGATGTTGTGCATGACCCAAGCGATCGACGAATTGATCGATAATAAACCGCTTGCCGATCATCTGAAGATGACGTTTCACCGCACCGCCAATCACATGCGAAACCAACACGAATAGGCGTCCGCCTGTGTGGGATAGGCTTCTAGCCTGTCATCGGTTTTGTCTTTCAAAATCGTGAGCCGCCGGACGACTTTGCGACTTTCGCTACAGCCTGCTTGCCGACGTGGTCGCGCGCCCATGACAGGCTGGAAGCCTATCCCACATTTAGCAGGATGAATGCCTCTTCTTCGTTTGCTGGCGGAGGGTGAAGTTCTAGAATAAAGAATATCGCCCCATCACACTTTTTGAGGAGGATCGAACGATGTCTCACTCTCACTTTATTGGTGTATGGCTTGTTGTGCTCTTTGCTAGCGCGGGTGGCTTATCCAACGTGGCGAATTCAGAGAGTCCATCGTCTTCGCCGGGAGCAATTAGCGATACAACACCGCCCGGGGCACTGACCCCGTTGCTGAACGGCATTACGGTCCACCACCGTGAAATCACAACCGATTCAGCGGAGGCTCAACGTTATTTTGACCAGGGACTGAATCTCGCCTATGCGTTCAACCACGACGAGGCGATTCGCTCATTCCAGGAGGCAACGAGGCAGGACCCCGAGTGCGGCATGGCATGGTGGGGAATCGCACTTTGCAACGGACCTCACATCAACAATCCTCCGATGGACAAACCACACTCGATCGCCGCTTGGCAGGCATTGGAAAAAGCACAAACGTACCGCAAGTTATCCACGTCCGTCGAACGGGCACTGATTGACGCCTTAGGGAAACGTTACCGTAGCAACGTCGACGAAAACATCGCCGAGCGAGAGACGCTTAACAAAAACTACGCCGACGCAATGCAACGTGTCCACCAACAATTCCCCGACGACCATGATGTCGCGGTTTTGTACGCTGAATCGCTGATGGATTTGCGTCCCTGGGACCTGTGGTCCGACGACGGTCAACCTCGCCCCGAAACGCACCGCGTTTTGGCGTTGCTAGAAAACGTCATGCAGGAACAACCCAACCATCCCGGCGCGAACCATTTGTATATTCACGCGACCGAAGCATCGCCACAGCCTGAACGAGCCGCGGCGGCAGCAGATCGACTGCGAACTCTGATGCCCGGCTCGGGACATATGGTTCACATGCCCGCTCATATCGACGTGCGAACTGGAAAGTGGTCCCAGGCGGCGCAGCAAAACGAAATGTCGATGAAGGTGGATCGAGTCTATCGTCAAGCTTCGCCGCACCAGAATTTCTACTCGATCTACATGTTGCACAATCCTCATTTCTTGTCGTTTGTGTGCATGATGCAAGGCCGTCGAGATCGCGCGATCCAAGCAGCACAGCAGACGCTTGCTTCGGTCCCTGCCGATTTCCTGAAACAGTCGCCCGAATTGGCGGACCCGTTTATGTCAATCCAGTACCAGGTGTTGGTGCGGTTCGGACAATGGGACCAGAT
>CAXBHV010000598.1:0-5105 GCA_963974855.1 uncultured Rhodopirellula sp.
GGAACTGGAACTGGATGTGATCAATGATTACTTGCGGCTGCTGAAAGGGCGTTGTGCCGAAGCCGAGCTGCTGGCTGAGCAGAATCACCCGCCGCTCGCCGTCGCATCCGCGAAATCGCTGTACGACGTTTTTAGCCGTTCCGATGCTGCGTCACATGCGGCAGCTCGCCCGCTTACCCGATTTCACATCGGAGCGGATGGAGCACAAAAAATTTCGGGACACGAAATTGATTGCCTGGCCTACCGAGGACCGCTTGCCGGAGATTTCGAAGTCGATGCTGAAGTTAGCACTCGCACTGGCTCGTTTACCGAATTGATGGTTCAAGGAACTGCAGTATTACCGATTCACTCAGGAACCCACGTGGCCGTCGCTGCGATGTCCAAAGGCAACCGCGAGATCGCCCTGGATGCGAAACTCGAAGAGATTGAATCGGTCAGCCACTTACGAGCGGTGGTTGGTGGCGGCATCGTTAATCATTTTTTTAATGGACGTAGGGTTTTTCAGACGGACGAGAAGCGTTCATCGACACCGTGGGTCGTGCTACGAAGCTGGCGAGGAACCGTGTCCGAAATCCACAATTTGCATCTGACTGGCCAGCCCCAGGTGCCCAAATCGATCGATATGCTGGCCGATGCATCGCTTAGCGGTTGGGCCAGCTATTACGATCCTGAACTCGCGGATGGGCTTGGTGAATGGGAAGCGAATATCGGCGACGATCAATCCACCGAACTGATCAGCAAACCCGCAAGCGGCGTGCATCAAAGCTACCACGAAGATCTGATTCGTTATGTCCGACCTCTCTGCTGGGATGCCAACATTGCCTACGAGTTCCAATACCATCCCGAGGGCATTGGGGTGCATCCGGCGCTGGGACGGACCGTATTCTTGATCACTCCTAACGGGGTTCGCGTGCACGAATTGACTGATGGCAGATTTGATCGATCTCAATTGCGACCGGATAACTTTTCTGAGGTCGATATGCAGTGGCCGACGTCGTTGGGTGTGCCTGAATTGAAACTGGGGTGGAACTCAGCGGAACTGCAAATCCGGCAGAACCGCGTGACTTTGACGCTCAATGGCAAGGACGTCTGGCGATGGGAACACTCGACGACAGAGTCTCGGAAATTTGGATTGTTCCGTTATCGGGATCAAACGCGAGCTGTCGTGCGGAACCTACGGTTAACTGGCGACTGGCCCCAAACCCTGCCGGATTTGAAGCAGCAACCGTTGGCGTCCGGTGAAGTCAACCGGTTGAATCAGGAAGCGGCAGCGTTGCCAGCCGAGCTCGTTCACTACTTTCGTGACGGAATCCCCACAAACTTGTTTGATTTCGAAGGCGACACGTCATTTGTGACCGAGCTGATCGATGGTGTGCAAATGGTTCACTCTTCCGAGTCTGGTGTCCGAACGATGAACGTCTGTGGGATCATTGAAGGTGATTTTGATGTGATTGCCGACTACAAGGACCTCAAAATTTCAGCAGGAACGCCGACCTGGCATTGCGGAATCGGGATTGCTGTGCGACTGGATAATCCAACCTTTGATCGTTGTGCCATCAATCGTCGCCGTGACCGGATGCATGGACATCAGTATTTAGGGTTTGGCCATAAAGAAACGAACACAGGAGGCCAGGTGGTTTGGACGGGTGGTGCTAATGTCGTGGATGAATCGACGTCCGGGAGACTTCGCATCCTGCGACGCGGAAATACAGTCTATGGGCTACATGCAGAAGGGGATTCGCCAGTTTTTCGCCTTGTCTCATCCACGACCATCCCGCCAGGAAAAATTGGGACCCAAGGACTGCAATTGATCACGGACGTAGGCAAAGGCTTGGACATGAGTGTCAACTGGACCAAGCTTGAAATCCGGGCCGACAAGATTGATTTGATGGCGGTACCCGACCAAGCAAAAACGCTGTCGATGCTGAACACACATCGCGAAACAATGGCGACGGAAACCGTTGATTTCACCAAGCAATCTCTTGCAGATGCTGGTATTCTGCAAGTCCCCTCGACGATTGCAGACGTCGTCTCGGACGCTCGAGGTGCGAGGGTCTCGGTACAAGGTGATGAATTTCTGAAACGTTGTGGGTTGCTGAAGAAAATCTCGCTGGAACCCGAGTTCGATGTCGAAGTCGACTTTCGAATCATGCAGCTCGATCGCGGTTATCCGGAAGAAGCGTCCAGTGAAATTGTGTTACAGATCGGACTCGAAAATGCACAATCCATCGAACTGGATCCCGACGAGTTGTCTATTAATGAAGCCACGATCATTCTTCGACATCGATCCGACGGTAAATTCATGCTGCGTCCCCGGATCGTTGCTCGTTCGCCTGGGGGAGTGACGGTCTACCGTGTGATGCACTCGATCCCCGTCAAAATGCCCGATAAATACCGCATCGTGCAACATGATCGCGTGCTCTATTTCATGTATTCCGAAGAGGATGCGGCGGATACAAAAATTATCGCAAGCTATCCCTTGAAACACGGTCTAAAGGCAACCTCTGTCACCCTTTGGGTCAATGCCGGACGTGAGCAGCGGAGGGCCTCTGCATCGTGGGAACAGCTGCGAATTCACGGCACGCCCACACCGCTTCGATCGATCTTCAATTACTTGCAATTTCCGCCGACGCAACCCTGACATGCTATGAATCGCAATTGCACATCTATCGATATTCACTGCAGTCGTTCGCGACGGGCAACGATTGGGTTGTTTCTTATCCTGATGGGGTTCGTCACGACAGCACACTCGCTAGCCGCAGAACCCACTGCGGAAGTGTCACCGCAAAAAACGGATGGCCACGCGACCGATGCGTTGTTTGCAGAACAACACATCCCCGGAAACGGAATCCTGATTTGTAATCGAGCACTCAGCTTGCCACAGCGGAGTGCGTTTGAACTTCTGACCGAGTGGGTTCTGCCCAACGATCAACACTCGGGGTTCCGCGTGACTAGCGATTACGTTGCACCAGACCACACCAGTGCAGCGGCATCGACAACACAATCTGGCGGGCGAATCGTTTCACCCGCAATCCTGTGGCTGCGTCTGGCCAACGAACTTAATGAAATCGATGCGACTCGCGCAGCGATCACTCAATGTCGCATTGACTCGCCCCGCAACCAGTGCGATCAAACGGCGCTACTCGCGCTGCTGGCGATCGAGGAAGATGACATCGCCTTGGCCGGCGACTTGTTGGAAAAACTCTTCTCGCTGGTGCTCTCGGATACCGAGTTGCTAAACGAGTCGCGGCAAGCGATTTTGTTGTGTGCCGATCAAGCGGGCCGGTCACCTGAATTAAGTGCGATTGTCATCGATCCCGTTCAAATGGTGATCCAGCATTACATCAAGGACCTCCATCGATCTGCATGGCATCGTCATCTTGAGGCCTCTTTTGCCAAATTGGTCGAGCAATCGCAGCAGCAAGAAAACGTACAACAAGCGAACGGTTTGAATGCAGGAAAGCTCGGCACGACTCAGTGGCACCGCGTCAGCCGCAGTTCATCGCTGGAGCATGGTAATGGCTATCCCGCAGCCAACTGGCACATCAAACCCGGGTCCGCGAGAAAGGTGTCGAGCCACAGCGACGACTTTCTGTTTTTCGCGTCACCGCTGCAAGGTAGTTTTGACATTGAAACCGATGTCACTGGCTTCGGTTATCGCGACACGCAGTTGATGATTGCCGGACAATGGACCGGGTTGATCTACGATCATCGTCACTATGCAATCGGAAACATTTCCGGCGAACTGAAACGCTTCCCCGTCGATCCGCCGATGCAGGACATCCATAGTAAGGGATCGATTCACGTTCGTACAACGGTTCGCGAAACCGAGGCAACGAGTTACTTCAACGCCCGCCAAATTCATGTCCAACCGCTGCCACCCCTTCGTGATCCTTGGGTCGCCATTCGAAGTGCCTACAATACGCATGGGGGCGTTGAGGATCTGAGGATTACAGGAACGCCCACGATCCCCGAAACTATTCCGCTGGTGACATCGCCCGAGTTGACCGAATGGTACGACTACTTCGGCAATACCACAGCGGCTACGCATCGATTAACCGATTGGAAGGGAAGTGTCGACACGCAGCAGTCCGGCAACGCGGCAACGGAGATCACCGATGCTCGCGCGACGGAGCTTCCACCGGGATGCAGTGCCGAGCGGTTGCTGGTCTATAGCCGTCCGATGATCGAAGATGGCTCGATTGAATACAAATTTTGGTACACCCCCGGGGAAACGATCGCCCATCCCGCGGTGGGGCGTAATTGCTACTTACTCAGCGACGAAGGCGTTAGACTGCACCAATTGACCGATGGACGATACGAACGATCGTCGTTGCGAAGTGACAATGCGAGCGAGGTATCCGGCGATCAGCCAACGTTATCTTTACTCGCAAATGCCTGGAACAAGATGCAGGTCCAAGTCATTGGGGATGTACTACGCTTGCTGCTAAACGGCGAACTCGTTTACGAAACGGTCCTAGAATCGGATCATTTGCAGCGAAAGTTTGGACTGTTCCATTACGCAGATCAATCGGATTTGCGAGTGCGAAACCCACGCTGGACCGGCGACTGGCCAAAGCAGATGCCTGGGCTCGACGCACAAAATCTCGCCGTTTATGCCAACGCAGAACTTGATCGGTCGGCCGAGGAATTGCCCGAGCTATTTGTACAAGAGATTGACGCGCAGTCGATCCTCGATCGCAAGTTCACCGTGGTTACCGGGAACGCGAGTGCCGATGTTCAATCATCCGATGATGGTGTGCGACTACTGCGCGACGGACAAGAAGGATATAGTGGAACGCTGCTTGGTGCGGCGGTTGAGGTTGGCGGCGATTTTGATGTCGTGTTGTCCTATGACCAATTCGAATACAAGGCCGACACAGGGAAAGTCGCAAGCGTTCAACTGTACGTGCGAGCAAATAACGAGGATCGTGACGTCGCCGCAGTGCAGTGCACGATGGGCCGCGACGGCAAATTCTCGGTCCAATGCATGAAGATGCAAACGATCAACGGCGAGGATCGTCGACACTACTTCGGACGTTATCCGACGGAAGCTACCGCAGGTCGCATTCGAATCTGTCGCCGTGAAAACAAAATCTCTTACC
>CAXBHV010000599.1:0-5103 GCA_963974855.1 uncultured Rhodopirellula sp.
AAGCTAGTCGTCGAAACGTCACATCGTGTGCAACTCGTCGAAGGGGAAACGGCAACCAATCTTGATTTCGGACGCTTCGATACTCGAGGCGAACTCGCAGGCAACGAGTTCATCGACCGAGACGGCGATGGAGAATGGGACGCTGATGAGGTCGCTCAGGCTGGCGTTACTGTCTACCTGGACCTGAACGACAATGGCCAGCATGATGATGGCGAGCCAACCCAGGTTACGGGTGATGGCGGCGGATATTTGTTCGAGGACCTATTGCCTGGAGACTACGTAATTCGCGAGATTGCGCCCGAACGTTTTGAGCAGACCTCGCCAGTCAGTGAAGCGGGCATGCTGTTCGGAATTCGTCACGGAGTCAGCCCCGATGTGATCTATCGCGTTAATCCAGTAGACGGATCGGTTATCAGTGAATTGAGTCCCGATTACGATGTAACGACATACCGCGTGGGCTTGGCTTTTGATGGCAAGTCGTTGTTTGTTGTTGACGAAGTTGGCGATGCGGTGGTCGAAATCGATCCCGAAACGGGAATGGAGCTTGATCGTGACTCAATTGGTTATGGTAACTACGACGGAATCGCGTCACTGAACGGTTTGCTCTACATCTCGGATTACGTTACGGATGATATCAAGATATTTGATCCGGTCAGCGATACGGTGATCGGCACTCTTGACATTAATGGCGTCAACTCTGGAAAAAATATCGTCGGTGGACTTGGTGCAATCACGAACCCTGATGCGTTGGTAGCCACAACGGGTTCCAACGACGTGATCTTCATTGACCCCAATTCTGGCGTTATTCTTTCGAAATTTACTCACAGCGGTGAGACAGATCAGGGTGTCGCAGTGCTGGGAGACGAGATCTTGCTTTCGTACACGAGCGCGTTTACAGGCATCGCGGTGTTCGATCGTGGCGGGGCATTTAAGCGATCATTCCTGACCAACTTTCCATATTATGGGTTGGCTGGCAAAGATGTGAGCGACTTGGCGCACCGTGTCTCGCTTGGCGTCGCAGACTCAATCGTGGGATTCGATTTTGGAAATCTGCCGTTAAACAAAATCCCGATCCCGGATGCGGGCGGGCCGTATGCGATTGACGAAGGGAACGGCGTTACTTTAGACGGCTCGGCATCGACCGATGGTGACGACGACGATTTGATCTATCGATGGGATCTCGATCTCGACGGTGAATTTGACGACGCAATCGGAGTGAGCCCAAACATTGATGCGTTGCAGCTTGCCGCACTCGGGATTGCCGACGACGGAGATTACGCCATCTCAGTGTTGGTGGACGACGGCTTCGACACCAGCGTTTCGGGATCAATGATATCGATTCGAAATGTTGCGCCGAAGTTGACTGTCGAGCCGAACGTTGGTTTAGGCACTCAGTCTGAAAAAGCAACGATTGATGACTCGCTTACGATTCGCGGCAGTTTCACTGATCCCGGAATCCTCGATTCGCACACCGTCGTCATTGATTGGGGCGAAATCGACGACGCTGCAGTCGATGCCGATGACGACCGGACAGAATTCACGTTTGCAGCAGGTGATCCGAGTCTGTTCGTGGGCAATCATCAGTACGCTACCGGGGGAATTTTCACGATCACTGTTACGGTAACTGACGATGACGGTGACGTTGTTACGAAATTGGCGTCTGAGCTATGGGTCAGCGGCGTACGTGTCGATCCAAATACACGTGAGCTACAGATCATTGGTACGAGTGGCAAGGACAAAGTCAGTGCCCGCGTAATCGGGGGAAGTGATGGAGGGCCCGATGGTGGTCTCGACAATCCCAGTGTCGAAGTGGTCGCAAAACTGAATTACGGCGGGTCTGATGGCGGTGCTGACGTTTACAACTTCAATCCGGACGATATCCAAACCGTTCGAATCGTCCTGGACGACGGTGACGACCACGCTGATCTTGGAGGGTCCGATGGCGATGGTGATGCATGGTATGAATCGTCCGTCATCGAAGGTAACGGCGGCAAAGATCGGCTGACCGGCGGAAGCGGAAACGACATCTTGATCGGCGGAGATGACGACGACCAACTTAAGGGCGGCAATGGCATCGACATTTTGATCGGTGGGCTGGGCAAGGACAAATTGAAGGGTGGCGATGGCGATGATCTCCTTGTCGGTGGCTCCGTGGCCAATACAAGTAATCTTGCTGCTCTCGATGCCGCATTGGCCCACTGGGTCGGCGGTGATCTAGCGTCGGCCCTTGTGGATCTGGGGGAAGTTACGGACGACCTCGATAAAGATGATCTGAAGGGTGAAGATGGGGTGGATCATTTGATCGATGGCCTCGGAGACAAGTTAAAGCCGTAAACTTCACGCGGCGAGCCTTCATCCGAAGCATTCCAGATTTTGCCAAGTCCACGTTGCGTAGCAGATAGAACGCAGCGTGGACTAGCAATTCGTATCGCTCGTCGAGTAATAGAATCGTTTAATTGGCGGCTCAAGAACAATCCGCGTGTCGAGATTAGGGTGTCAATGGACTATCCCTTCATTGTCTGTCTTTGTGTGCCCGCCGGGGCTCGCGGTAAAGACGGATACGTCGTGTTCGCAAGTACCAGGGGATAGCGGATGCAAGGCAGAAAAATTGTTGCGATAGAAAAATTGGAAAGACGGATTGTGGAGAGCCCTATCTTGCTACCTCCATTTTTCACCAAGCGATTTACTCGGTGAAGCGTCCAAGGCGGGCGTTTGCGTCTACACACCACGCAAAAGCAAAATTGCGATTGCAGACGTAAAAAATGTGAATGGACACTGGGAGAAAACCAATCGCATCCCACTGCAGAAAGACACCCTGCATGATCGATGCTCGGAAGGATCGTGACACACGTCGTTTCGCAATTGGTGCATGTTTGGTCATCACGGCGGCGATCGCAACAACTTTGGCTGCGTACAAGTACTACGGCCTTGCGGGCAGCATGATTTCAATGGCTGGCATTGCTTGCGTTTTGATATGATTGTAAGTCGCTCGCACGTTCTCACTGATGCGTAATGTTGGTCAGACAGGCCACGGTTGAATATCGTTCGAGCCAGCCATTTTAAAGTAATCCAGCCGATTGGAGACCAACGATAATGAAGATCTGTTGTTTCGCGATGTTCTTCGTGATGTCCTTCCCGATTTCAGCTTGTGTAGCGCAGTCATGGGGATACAACCGCAATCGGATCGCGATGAGTTTTGACGGCAATAGCGCTCCTGACAACGAATACAAATGGCCGACGGGAGATCCGGACGATTGGGGAGCCCTCCCTGCATCTTGTGCGATCATTGCGAAACTCGGTTTGCAGTCACAGTTGGTTCACTGCTCGTACAACAATTTTATTGACGCGCCACCGGGACCAGACGCCGAAAATCAACTGAAGATCAGCGCAGATGGAGTGATTAAGCACTGGGGTTTCGATCGTCGTGTGTTCTTCGACGTTACCAAGCAGCAGCGACAAGCCATTGAAAACTTGGCGACTGAGATGGGGAAGTCGACGGCCAGCGACCCGTTATACTTCATCCATGCTGGATTATCGGAGTTTGTCTATCTTGCGGTCGACGACGTCGTGCGGAACGGAAAGGCTGATTCGCTGGCGCACCTTTATGTGGTGTCACATAGTGCATTCAATGAAAATGAGTGTCGCCGTAGGAACCATCACACTTGGAATGACATTCAAGAACTCAGCGGGAATCGGATTCACTATGTAAAGATCAAGGACCAAAACGACAAAGGGAACCCGAACCATCTTTGGAATTCTGGGAAAGACTTCTCCGTTTGGCACTGGATGCGTGACCATTCGGAACCCGACATACAATGGATGCACTCGAGGGTCAGGGCACACAGTGGGCATGTCGCAGATATTTCGGACTGTGGAATGCTCTATTACTTACTCGTCGGCGATGAAGACGGCGACCCCGTCAAATTTCGCGATTTCATCGGAAATGGAATTGACGCGACAAACCGATCGGAGTGAAGAGGGAGTTGGGAGTTGGGAGTTGGGAGTTGGGAGTTGGGAGTTGGGAGTTACTTGCTCGAGGGGGAACACCTAGCAGTGTCGGCAAGTCGTTTGATGTGGTGACTTGGTCCTATCCCGGCTGAGGTAAGACGATTGTGCCCGTCGGGGATCCCGGTAGAGACTGATATGTTGTGCTCGCACGCTGCCAGCGAGCAGCGGATGCAAGACAGAAAGATTGGTGCGACAGAAAGATTGGAAAGACGGATCGTTGAGTGTCCTATCTTCCTACCTCCATTTTCCTACCAAGATTTTGCCGGTATGGGGCGGAGAACGGGGATGCAGGAACGTGCGGCTATGGGGGGGCGACGTATCCGAAACCCCACGCTGACGCGTGGGGCTACATGCTGCCGCCGCTCGCGCGGCTAGGTTGCAACGTTGGTCGCCTTGCATTTTTTGCCCCTAGGCAATTTCATCATACGAAGTTCATTCGCGATCATTAGCGGGCAAACGTTTAAGTGCGGTGTTGCGCCACGAATTAGGTGAAATTCCACGAATCTCAACATTCGTGAACGGCGGCGGACAGCGAGGCCAACGGCGGTTCTGGTAACTATTTCGGCTCGACGTAGTTCTCGTAACCTTCACCTTGCGATTGAGCTTGATACGCGTCAATCGTAGTTTGGTCGAGTCCGGTGGACACAGGGGCTGCCTCTTTCTCGCTACAACCAAGTGAGAACACGAGAAACAAACAGCTCAACAACAATACGGATCGCATCATTCAGATAACCTTTCGAAACAAATATGATTTTGACTCGAGCCTCAGGAAGGCTCGAACGGTTGGAGTGACAACAAAACTTTTAAAATCGCGACTCACTTGGCGATGCGTTATCGATGTTTCAGCGATTGAGTCGCAAGGAAGAGAGAAGCTGGCCAAGTTCAACTCAGACAGCTTCCAAAAAAGCCTCTGTCTTATCGCTGAAGACAGAGGCTTTATGTTTCCGATCTCATCAACGCTTTTCTAGAAGCTGAGGTCAACCGTTTCTTTTGAAGCTCGTGTTCCCAGTGCGCCCCACACGCCATATTGGCTTTGCAGGCCTACTGCGGGGGAACCTGCTCGGGTGTCAGGCTCAGGAGATGTTGAGGTCCCGG
>CAXBHV010000600.1:0-5100 GCA_963974855.1 uncultured Rhodopirellula sp.
CATTAAACGACAATGAAAAACTGTCCAGCGCTCGTGATGAGGTACCAAGCAGTCGACCATTACCGAGCAGATCAAATTCAAAAAATCGATCGTTCGTATTGTCAAACCCAACGATACGTTTTTTCACCGAGTCGAACGTCAAATCGCTGACGTTTCCGAGTCCGCCAAGCGAGGTGCCGACGGGAACCAAACGACCGCTAATGCGATCAAAAACAGCAAGTTGTTGTTCGGTCGGAGCGGTCAAGCTGCGAGCAACGGTGTAGATCGTGTCACTCGACGCATCATAGGCAAGACCTGCGGCGATCTCATTAGCCAGCGTTGCGACGACACGTTCTTGGCCGGTTAGTGGATCAAGTGTGTAGATCGAATCGGTGACAAAATTAGATCCGTAGAACGTGCCATCATTGGCTCGTACTAAACCGTAAATGGGTCGAGACGAAGGGGTGCCGATTCGCCGCACAGTCCCGTCCAATGACATTTCAAAAAGCTGAGTTTTGTCGCTGTTGGCGGGATACGACGTGCCAAAATATGCATTCGGCGACGATTGGTAGAAGCCACGTGGAATCACTTGACGAATTGCGTAGTCGCCGACCAGAACATCGGTAAACGCATAGCGGCCTACGTCATCGGTAATCTTTGTCGGTTCGCTTAAATCCAATCGACCGTTGTTGTTCAAGTCGATGTAGATCTCGATGCCAGCCAAGTTGTCCTCGGTGGTTTCGTGGATTCCATTTTGATTGACATCGAACCAAACTTGGCCTTCGATCGTGCCTGCCGGCGGTGGTGGTGGTGGCGGGGCGAGTGCAAAGTCGAATCCCGTCACGTTATCAGCCGCGGCCAGATTCACGCGGTGAGCGATGTTGCCTCCCTTAGAAAAGGTGAGTGCGTCGGAAGCCAGCGTGGTCGACGCATTGAAGCCGCTGGTGACCGCCCCCGTGTCTGGATTCACCACCAACACCGCTTGCTTATTAGCATCCGCGTCGTCGAACATGACAAACTCGGTCCCGTTGAATGCCAACGAAAAGCTGCTAATTGGCTGTTGAGCGGCGGCGAGCAGTTGACCGGTCCCGTTCAGATCAAACGCCAAGAATCGATCATTGGCATTATCAAAACCCACCACGCGGCGGTTGACGGAGTCAAACGCCAAGTCGCTAGCGCCACCCGGCAGATCGAGACCGCTAGTCGAAACCTCCGTCAAGACTCCGGTCACCCGGTCGAGTGTGTGAAGCGTGCGAACGCTTGCAGATCCTGGAGTGAGAGACAACGTGTAAATTGTGTCGGTTTGAGCGTCGTAGGCGAGGCCTGCGGATCCGTTTGAACCGGGAGGCGAAATCAGCGTTGCCGCCCCGGTTTGCGGATCAATCTGGTAGAACCCCGCGTCTGCCTGGAATCCAGATCCATAAAATTCGCCGCTGTTGGTTCGGATCAGCCCTCGAATCGAGACCGATTGCGGAGCACCCAATTGGAACGCTTCGCCGCTTTCACTCATCTGATACAGCTGAGTCGTACCAACCGGCGTGTTGGAAAACGTCGTGCCGAAATAGGCTCCGGGGCTGGTTTGCCGCAGGTTGCCCGAGTCGACTCGGATCGCGTGAATGCCAGCGGCAAGATTATCGAACTGATATTGGCCTTGAGCGTCGGTCTGTACGAAAGTTTCCGTCGCATCAAATTGGCTGTTGTCGTTCGCGTCGACATAGACACGAACATTGGGCACGCTGACTTCGGCGGCATTATGGATCCCATCGCCGTTGTCGTCCTGGAAAACCTCGCCCGCTAGAACTGCCAGCAATTGGCGAGATTCTAGTTTTTCTAACATGCGTCGCCGGCGGCTGAACCGCTGCGATTGTTTTTTCTTGCGAGCGAATCGGTTTCTAGGATCGAGCATGGCAATGAAGGTTAGGTAGAAAGGGAGAGATTAGAAGAAGTGTGTATCACCAAGCGCCCAAGGTGATTGCGAGGCCCAACTCTAGTCGAAGGGAACAGGTCGAGGGTAATTCTCTAAATAAGAACAACCCCCTAGAATAAATGTGCCAACCGCTCGGAACAACTGAAATCATGAGGAATCGGCAAGGAAGAACAGACCGGGGATTCCGTCTTGGAATCATGCCGGGGGGTGTTGGTTCCACAGATTCTCGCAATTTTATTTTCTTTTCAGTATTTGAATTGCGATTTTGCAGCCATGGAAAACGGGGTCCGGATGAATTTTGCCGCGAATTTCACCGCCATCGACTTTGAAACGGCGACGCATCGACCCGACAGTGCTTGCCAACTTGCCGGCGTCGTGGTGCGTGACGGAGTCGTGGTCGATTCCAAAGTCTGGCTGATCCGCCCCAAACCTTTTTCCTTTAGCCCGGCAAACATTCAAATTCACGGAATTTCGCCCAGTCAAGTTCGCGATCAACCTGAGTTTGGCGAGCTGTGGTCCGAAGTCGCCGAATTTCTAAACATCTTTCCTGGCCCATCCAACGACCAACCTGAGTGCCTTGTCGCTCACAACGCGAGCTTCGATATCGGAGTCTTGATGGGATGTTTGCATACACACCGCATCCCAGTGCCTGATCTTCAGTACACGTGTACACGGGCGATCGCTCGCCAAGTCTGGCCCAGCCGGCCGCGATTTGGACTCAAGCCACTGGCCGATTGGCTGGGGATCCGATTTCGGCACCACGACGCACTCGAAGATTCGCAGGTCTGTGCCAAAATTCTGATGGCAGCGGGAATCCAAGCGGGCGCTGGATCGCTCGAGGAACTGGAACAGTCGACCAAGCTTTCACGAGGCGTCGCGGGTGCCTGGGGAAAACGTGGCCCGTCGAAGTCTCATTTTCGCCGACCCAAACAACGACAAGCTTCGTCGCCGTCCCGAACCGAAATCCGCTCTTCCGAAAACGCTGCGGTTCAGGCTCAATTGAAACAGCAGTGGGATTTGCAGCGATTGTTTGTGCGAGCCGAGTTCATCCGACCGCTGGCCGGTCAACGCGTCGTCTTTACCGGCCAATTCAGTCAGCTCAGCCGCGAGGATGCCGAGTCGCTTGCGATCCGCTTGGGCGGCACCTGTCAAACCTCGGTCACCCGCGAAACCAATCTGCTTGTCGTGGGCCAAACCGACAAACGAACAATCCAATCAGGCCGCACGATCAGCACGAAAGAACAGGCGGCACGTGACGTCCAAGCCGAGGGAGGGGGTATCCGGATCGTCAGCGAACACGACTTTTTGGGCTTCGTCGTCGCTCCGGCATAAACATTGTCATGTTTTCGCCGACTATCTTTACAGGTGACCTATGCTTTCGCGTGACTGTGTTTCCAGCCCAAAGCGTTATCATCTTGGAATGAATTTGTGACCCGTGTACTTCTGACGGCATTCGAACCCTACGATCGATGGACCGAAAACTCGAGTTGGTTGGCGCTGATCGAGTTGACCCAGTGGTATGACGGACAAGCGGAGTTGACCACACGGCGTTATCCCGTGGATCTGACGCTGATGAGCGTGCAGTTGAAAAAGGATCTGCAGGACGACTATGACCTTGCCATCCACCTTGGCCAGTCGCCAGGCGCGACACTGATCAAGCTCGAAGCGATCGGATTGAACGTTCGCAGCGATGGAACACCGCTACTAAAAGATGCGCCGGCCGCCTATCAATCCTCACTTCCCTTATCACGCTGCCGCAACGCAC
Organism: uncultured Rhodopirellula sp.; assembly: GCA_963974855.1. Classification (GTDB taxonomy): domain Bacteria; phylum Planctomycetota; class Planctomycetia; order Pirellulales; family Pirellulaceae; genus Novipirellula. Next base: position 3,672 of record CAXBHV010000600.1, read on the forward strand.
TGGTCGAAGCAGGCATCCCTTGCGAAGTCTCGCATCACGCGGGCACCTATCTGTGTAACGCCGCGTTGTACTTGAGCCAGTACTACTCGCACTCGTTTGCAATGAAGACACAAAGTGTTTTTGTGCACCTGCCTCTCTCGCCCGCCCAAGCCGCTCGCGACAGCGATCGCTTGCCCAGCATGAGCACCCCGATGGTCAGCGCCGCACTCGCCATGATCATCGAAAACATGAGTGGTCAGTAGGCAGCAAGAATTTGGCAAAAAATAACGGACGTTCATTTGCTAAACAAAACAAAGGATCGAGGAGCCGCTCAGCAACAATGGTTCGCCAATGGATAGCGGCAAGTGGGCGTCTTTCAGAATTAGTCCACGAACTTAGCTCGCAATGCTAAAATCGCTGCCGCGTCGACTAAACGGTGGCGACCTCTTTCTCGCCGTTGTTTCCCACCCCATTGAAAAGCATCGTGCCAGTGATTCCTTTCTCCATAGTCCGCCGTTGGTCGACTGCGTTCGTCTCCGTGCAGGCGACATTGCTTTCCTTGGTGCTGGTGAGCCAAGCCGAGGTTCACTCGGCGGAGCCCGCGGCTTTCTCGACTCCGATTCATAGCTCTCAGCTCGATAGCGATGCGTTCACGCAGTGGTCCGAGGGGCGTGAATCGGCGATTCCCGTGGACGCGGCGAAGAATGGGCCGAGCGATATTCTGTGGACAAGCGACAAACGCCCGGATTGGCGCGGTGTCGAGTTCGGCACCAACCGTGCCCCTGGCCCGCGACATTTGCGAATTGCACTCACCGAGTCCATCGGTATCGGCACCCTACTTGTGCGCGGCGGAGCGACGCTGAGCGTCCTCAAGCTCGACGCGACGTACCCAGGTGATCTGGGAAACGAGACGCACTGGCAACCAGCGGCTCGCTTGTCGCCGGAACGTCCGCGCAGTCGCGAGGACTATGACGTTTGGACGCTCCCCGCTGATACGAAGACGCGGGCGATTCGATTCACGCATGTCGCGGAAGCAGCCGATCAAAATCCCGCGGGCTGGCTCGGGGGCGCATGGGTGCTTTCGGATCGCTTCGCCAACCTCGCCCCGCAAAGTATCCTCACCGCCTCGGCTCGACCCGAAGCGGCAGAACTGCTCAACGACCAGTCGAACAATCGGCAATGGCACCCGTGGGACAACGGTGAGTCCGGAGCCGCGCTGCGTGTTTCGCCGGAGCATCCCGAAATCATCACTTTGGTCTGGCCGCGCGAGGTGAAACTGCAGGGACTGTGTCTATTGTGGGCTGGTTTCGCGACCGCCGAAGTTGATGCCTTTGATGGGCCCCCTGAGACCGCCATTCGATCGGCTGCGGAGACCGATTGGCGAAAGGTCGCAGCCTCGGACACAATCGATCCCTACTACCCGATGGGATTGGGCGCGAATTGGATAGCG
>CAXBHV010000601.1:0-5096 GCA_963974855.1 uncultured Rhodopirellula sp.
CGACTTCCGCTACCACCAACCTTAATTCTTAGCTGCGACGAAGCACTCGGTAGATGGGTGCGTTGCCCGCCGCGGGGTGGGTGGCGACGACTTGGCAAGGCACCAAAGGTTGGCTGTTCAGCGAATACTCGATGCCGCAAGCCAACTTGGGCAAGCACGATCAGGTCAAGCCAGGAATCGGCTTGATGATTTTCGCAGTAAATCAGAAGACCATCTGAGAGTTCAGCGAAACCGATGTCACTTCACATCGTCTTGCTGAACGACTTCTCTACCTGCCATCGTCAGCAGGGCTTTGAGTGTCTTGTCGGCGATGGCGGGTGTTAGAACGTGCACCGAGCCGTCGGCGTAGCCTGTCACGGCGTAGGGTTGATCCCCAAAAAACAGTTCTTTCATTCTGGCTTCGTCCAGTTCCCAGTCGTCCGGTTTCGTCCAAGCAACCGCCGCCGATTTGGGGGCGGTTGCGATCCAAACCGTATTGCTCGTGCCGTCGGTGATGTCTCGTAAAGTGCGTGGCGGACCCTCGCCCGACCACAGACCACCGGCAATCACGGGCAGCCGAATGCGGCTCTTGCCTGCTGGCAAATCATCTCCGGCGATAGTGAACACCTTCGGCATCTGATCGGCCAACGGGCGATTGTGCTCGCTGTCCCACGGTTCATCCAATTTGAACTTGGCATACAGCGGTGCCTGTTCTAAATAAGGCAACAGAGCGACCCGCCAACTGAGCAGAGGCCGACCCGTGGCATCGACCGTGTACTTGCCGGGAAGGTAACCGTAGTTTGCATGAAAGTTATGCATCGCCAACGCCAACTGTTTGAAGTTGTTCATCGTTTGCCGTCGGTGGGCATCTTGCTGGGCCGGCTTGACCATCGGTGCCAAAAATGCCTGCAGCTTTTCGGGGTCGGCTTTGATTACCACGCTCGCTGCATCGACACTTAGCGTGGGGCGTGGCAAGCCAGGTGGGATCGCCTTCAGCAGTTTGGACGTCTCTTGTTCGCAAGCGACTGCTCCAGCATGGTCGACTGACTGGATTCTTAATTCAATCGCTGTCTTCGGTGGCAATGCCCAACCGATCGCGATCGAGCGAACTGATCCGATCCAGCGGCTCGGCGAAAAGCCGGTTGGGTCGTGGTCGCCCAGTTTTTCGGGCCACAGGTTCGCGAGTTCTTCACGGATATCCTCTTGCAAACTGACCACGATTTGGTGTGGAAAGTGAGCCATCGACTGCAGGCTTGCATTAAATTCCGGGCGTTCAATCGAGCGGGAATCAGGGGCGCCTTTCTGGAACTGGTCGGCCATCATTGCCGGACAAAAGACGACCGCTTGGTCGGTGGTCACGACGCGAAAATCAAACGGCAACGAGACTGAATCCAGCAGTTTCGTTAATCGTTTGCTGACGGCATCTCTGTCATCGCAGGGCACGACGATACACACGCCGCCTTGTATTAGCACACGGGCGGGAACGGAAACGTACAAGTCGTTCGCGCCGGCGTCACGCAGCGATTCGATGACGCTTTCGGCCAACGAAACAATCGGTGATTCTCCAGGGCCGCCAGCGAACTGCGACGTAAGTTGCTTGATTGCTGGAACGTCGATCTGCGACAAATCCAGGTGTGCCCCTAGGATCGTGTCATGCATCACAACGCCAAGTGGAAAAACCTTTTGCGAAGCGGCAGAATTCTCCTGGGCTGTGGCAGTGAGCGGCAGCGTCGCAAATAGCACGACCGCGATCCATTTTGGATTGAACATGAGGACGGGTTCCTTGATGGGGGAGATGTTCGGTGCGATGAACCAATGGATGTCAGTGCACGGACGAGTATGGTTATTTGCTAATAAATTCCAACACGATGGTTGCGTTGGGATCCGACGAGTGCGCCGGTTCGGAAATCAGCTTGGCACGCGTCGCAGTTTCCCGTTCGTACCCAAACGCTTGCTGCGTAAACGGATCAGGCCAAGCTGGCAGATGGGTAAGTTGATCGAGCGATTCCGGAAACTCGCCATGAGCGGCCGCGTAGTCGCGGATCGCTTCGATGGTTGCTAGGCGAGCAATCGTTTGACGCGTTCGCAGTCCAGCCCGGTTGGCAGCCTTGATGGCTGGCATCAGCATGCCCGTGGCCAGGGCACCTAAGTTTATCGTCGCCGAGCCAGCACGCGTGTTGGATTCCAAACTTGCTTCGGATCGATCGATATAAGTCATCCGAATCGGTTCAGGCAGGAACATCCACTTGGCAAAGTCATCTTGGATTCGAGTGATTTGTTGGGCTGTCGCACGCACGACCGCTTCGCTGGGGCTCATCGATTGCACGTCTTCTTTGTCCATGCCACTTGCGATCAACTCGGCTCGCGACGGTTCGGTCAGCGCGATCATCAGCGCACCTGCGATCAAACGAGCGGGTGCATCACCGTTACCGAATTCCGAGCCGCCAAGCGATTGCATGTCCTTGACCGCTTGTGTCAATCGGCTTCGCCAGACGGCGGGTTCGACATCATCGGCCGGCAGATTGGACAGTCCGGGAAACACACGCGAGGCGATCGATACTTCAAACTTCAATGCCTCGTCCATCTCGGCGATCGAATCCGGCAACGTTGCAAGCGCCCAGTAAACATTCGGACTGTCCTGCATCTGCATCAGCTCTTCGACTTGGTTCAGCATCATGCCGCTGATCGCCACGCCCACCAATCGCGAGATCAATAGGTCCGACGCGTTGCCGGTGGCTTCGCCCATACGGAAACCGACCCGGATGGATCGAATCGCGTCATCCGTGCGTCCTTCGGCGAGCGCCAGGCGAGTTTCGAGCACCAGCAATCGAGCCAGCTGACGCATGTGCTGAAATTCGGGCAGCAACAGCTGAATGGTTTCCAGGCCTCGCAGGTCGTCGATCCCCAGTTCGTAATGGGAATCACGCATTCGCATCGCGCGATGAAGCTCCGATAACACCCTTCGCTGACTGTCGAGATATTTCGCGACTTCCTGCTTGGGCAACTCGTCCAGCGAACCTTCCATCCACTGGTCAAAGTTTTTGAAGAATGGATCCTCTTCGCCAGCGGAACGATTCTTTTCCAGCGACATGATCGTGGCACGCTGGAAAGGAACAAAGGTATTGCCGGCGACCATTTCGAAACGGTCCGGCCAAAATCGAATCTTTAGTGCCGGAACCGGTTCGGCAGCGGGATGGATTTTCAAAACCTTCGCTGCGATCTTCGCCGCGTTGGGGGCGGATGGATCCGGCGATGCTGATGCCGCCGGAGTTTTGTAATCAAGCGGTTGCACTTGCGCCACGGCGGACAGCGCCGTTACCGAGCCCATACAGCCGATCCATGCGAGTAACGTCAATGTTCTAGCGTTCATGATTGGAACCATGTTTCCCAGGTGTGCAAAGATTTTCGAGATGGTAAGGAGGGCAGACGATAAGGGGCGGAGTCCTCGTCGCGGATTTCCGGAGAATCATGTTTTGTAGCGTCCTGTGCCGGATTCGCATGATTGGGGTGCGAAACGATCGCCACAGGTGACTGTTCCAGCCAAGCCATCATGTCTGTCGAAGGTGGACGTGACGTCAGCATCACTGCGCTACTCGCAGAAGCGTCTGAGGACGTTTCGAGCGGCGATGGCGCTCCGATCAGCCAGTTGGCAAAAATCGACGGTCCTGATTTGGTGGGAACGTTTCGCTTGCGAGGCTGGTCGTTCGGTGGCTCCGGTGGATCGCTCGGGGCTATCGGTACTGATTCTGCTGTGATGCCTGATTCCACTGTAGTGACCGATTCGTTGCTGTGGGCCGCTTGATGGGACTCCTGTTCGGCAACGATGATGCCCCGATTGGGATCCTTGAACTTTGAATGGCCCAGTCGATACGAAACAGGGCCCACCAGGATCGCCGTGACGCAGGCCGCCATCGCTAGTTGCGGCCATTGCCAACGCGTGGTGGTGTCCGAGGTGGATCGACTTGCCTGTCCGGCAGCGAACCCGCAGCGGTACATAATCGTTGAGACATCGGTTTGGATCGAGTCGGGAACCAACGCGGAAAGCTGTTGTTCAAAATTCGATTTGTCGTTCATCGCATTATCTCATTTGGTCTTGGTTGGCACGAGTTTGCAATTGTGTCAACGCGTTTTGGTAACGACGGTTTGCGGTCGCTGCGGACCGCCCCATGACGTCGGCAATTTGGCGAAACGTCAGCCCACCCCACAGGTGCATCACAATCACTTCGCGATCGGCGGCGTCGAGTTCTTCTAGCCACTCAGTGACATGCTGGCCATCGAGTTGCTGGTCTTGGTATTCGCCGGACTGCACAAACCAGCAGCGATGGCGGGCCGCCACCTGTTCCCTGGCCGCACGCCGCTGTTTGCCCCGTTTGACTTGTGGGATTTCATTGCGTGTGGTTCGCACCAGCCACGCCAGCGGCTCGTCGGGCAGCGTCGACTGCTGGGCCAACGCCACAAAGGCTTCCTGCACCGCATCTTCGGCCGGTTCGCCGACGGCGCGGGCAATCATCAGCAAGCGATTGGCATGCTGTTGCCACAGCTCGGAAAGGGTTTCCGCATCGATCACGCGCTGTCTCGGGTTGGGACGAACTCGAAAGTGGAAGTCGATCGACGTGTCAATCACGCCCTCTTCAATACAACAAGGATGCCGCCAGCCGCCCCGTGTTTCAATGAATTCGCGTTTTATTTTAGTCCAAAGGCGATTTTGACGAGTCCCGCTGGCGTCCCGACGCAATCGCCGTGGCGAAGCGATGGCAGATGTGGCTACGGTCAATCTACGGTTGGACAGGAAAATAGAGGAGGGCAGGAAGATGTTCGAATGCCAGTGGGATGCTGTGTTTCCAAGCACAGGTGTCTTGCGAGGGGAAATGCAATGAACGGGTAAAAAATGGTGGGTTAAAAGATGGGAAAGAGGTGGATGTTTCGAGCACGGGTCGCCGATCGCCACCGCAATAATAATCTTTCTGTCGCACAAATTTTTCTGTCTACCCGTCAGCATGGCAGTAACCGAACGAAATGCACCGGCAGCAAGACTCAGGAACAAGAACTCTCTCGTAGCGAAACTCGCCAACGGCTTATTAATTTAATCCAAATGCAAATCGCAACGGTGAGCCGTG
>CAXBHV010000602.1:0-5087 GCA_963974855.1 uncultured Rhodopirellula sp.
CCGTAAACTCAGGCAGCTGCATTGCTTGGTAAACAAGGAAAGCCGAGACAAAGACAAAGATTGCAACAATGACTTTCTCAACATGTTGAATGGCCAATTCTTTGATTTTGTTTGAATCCATGACAGTTCCCCGAAAATGGCCTGATGAGAAGAGTTGTGCAGTCGTCTGATGCATTCGATTGGAAAAGCATATCGCTTACCCCAACTCGAATCCAGCATTTATTCAATATAACAAGGTCTGAAGCAGACCACCACGTTTTTTTCCGTCGCCAATCGTCTGGTGAGTCAGAGATTTAGCACTTTTGTCGATCAAGTCGCAAGAATTCGTTCGACTTGTTGCGAGCCCCCCTCGGCGACACCAATGGACACGCCACTGAACCGCCAATTTCGTTCGTAGCCCGCGTCATCCAGGCGGCGCGGCTGCGGGGACCGTTGCTGCGGCAGCCGCATTCGGGTCCGCAGCAGCCGGTGGCGCTGTTGCGGGCGGCACTGTTGCAGGCGGAGTTGTCCCGTTGGGTTGATTTGTTGCCGGTGGCGATGGCTCCACTGCCGCTGGAGGTGTTGCCGTTTCAGGTACAACGGGCGGTTTCGGAGTGCCGTCTGCGCCAACTGTCGGCGTTGGTAGGCTGTCGGTTGTCGTCGTTGGCTTGTCGCCAACGAGTCCTTCAACGACGGTTTCTTGGTCGACTTGATCGACTCCGAGCTTTGCCTTGTTCGGCGGATTGTAAATATAGATCAATCCATAAACTTCAACATCGATATCGTAGGGGTTTTCCGTCGCTGGACCTTGTTCCGTCATCATCGCTCCACCACCCATTCCGCCCATGCCACCGTCCATCGAGTCCATTCCCGCACTTTCTCCGGCGCCAAAGCCACCGCCGCTGGGAGCACCGAAACCACCCCCTCCGCCTCCACCGCCGTCCATACTGTCCATCCCCCCCATTCCGTCGCCGCCACCGGCTGCTGCGGAGGAAGCACCTGCGGGGAGCAAGCGAACTTGTTTAACTTCGATCATTAAGGGGGCACTTCCGCAGGCGGCAATCAAATCGGGCACCGATCGTTGGTCCATTCGCACTGCCATCATCACGGGAACTCGTTTCGCAACCGCCAAATTCACATCGGAAGGCGAATCACTATCTAGCGCTGAACGAAGCGCCGACCCCGTAATCGGAACATAGTCGGTTCCAACGTATCGATTGTCGCCGGGATCGGTCATCACTCCCATGTCGCCACCCATCGAGTCCATGCCCATCGAGTCCATCCCCATCGAGTCCATGCCCATGCCCATGTCATCCATGCCCATTCCATCCATCCCCATCCCTGCGGTTTGTGAAGAAACCTGCTTGAGAATACCGGGGCTGACGTTGACCGAGCGACCAATCTTGATCGTCTTTATCTCGCGAATCTTCGCTTCGAATGCTTCTTTCGCATCAATATTGACAGTGTCGATGATTTGCAGAATCTGTTTCAAAATCCATACGTTCTCTTGCGAGTAATAAACTTGCAACGTTGACGGACGCGATCCACGCCAAGGGAACAAGTCCATCAGAAGTTGCTGTTGACTACCGTCACTCCACACAACCAACGGTTCGTTCTTAGTACCCGAGATGTTAATCCGAGGTGCCATCAGGTTGCGAATCCCCGATTGGTCATCCAGCGAAGGGCTGAATGTTGGGTCAAACTGGGCTGTCCATTTCGCGCGTGCGATCGTGGCAATCTCTGGCAAAATCAGGCCGATGTAATAGCGATACCGATTCAACAAGAACGCTTCCTTCTCTTGTCCTTCCTCTGGCGGATATTGGACATAACGTTCGATAGGGATCAAATCTTTGAACTCATCGACAAAGTCTTGCTGCAACTCCAAAGGCCAAGTCAACAGACTGCGTTGCCGCGCATACATCTCTGTCCATGCTTCGAGCACCTCTTCTTCGCGGGTTTCAATCAATGCCCGCATCATCTCATGCGACTTCTCGTTGGGATGGGTCGAAAGCTCGCTTTGCAAACTTGTCACCGACGTGAATGCACTCTTGATTTTGGATTGTTGTGAATCAGCCTCGGCCTGCAGACTCGAAGTCGACATATACCAAACCGCAATCGAGACGATCGCAACGAACCCGGCACCAATCCAGAAACCGTAACGCAGCACACCGGCAAGTTGTTCTTTTAGTTGTCCCATTGGAAACTCTAACGCTTTGAATATCGGAGCGGGAAAAGATTGGAAAAAGCAGAATGCTTGATTCTGCGATCACGCCCGTGTTCACCATGCGGTCAAGCGTGATGATGTGGGCTTTGGACATGTCGCTGCGGTGGTGGCGATACGACAAATCCGATTTGCATGTTGTCTGTTTACTGCGTGTTCATCGCGACGCTCGCGTCGGCACCCGCTTCGGCTTCCTCGGCTGCCTTCGCTTCTTCCGCAGCCTTTTTCTTGGCCTCGATGCGATCGGACAACATTGATGGTTGCCAAATCACTTGGTAATCAAAGTCAAGTCGAAGCACACTGAGTGTCGGTGGCGTCCTGACGATCTCCTCGAGATCATCGATCGTTTTACCCTCAGGGAAATTTCGCTCGTCGATCTGCATCTGAGCTTTCATCACCTCTTCTTGGTCATAAAGCGGATTTTTAATCACCACGGTCGTCGGTTTGTCATCGCGAAGCAGCAACGGATAGGAAAGACCATATTCCTGAGGGGTGAAGCTGATCTTATTGCCCTCTTCGTCAGGCAGGACGATCGGTTTTTCAAAAAAGTTAGTGGTCAATAGATTACGAACATGGTTACTACCTTCGCGACCCATTCGTTTAGGGCTGTTGTAGTAGTGGTATCCAGTCAACTGAATGACCCATCCTGGCCCGGAGGGACCTGGCAACGCATTGAGCTCTTCAACATCGACCTTGCGTCCCGTGATCTTGGCCCAGCTAAGCATTTCTTCTTTGTAACGCGTCTTGACCGCGTCGGTATACCAAGTTGCCACATCTTCGAGATGTTTCGTTTCAACCTGCGTGATATGGATCGCCTTGCGGTCTTCGTACGGCTTGCGATCTTTGGGTTCGGGCATCTCGCCGTTGGGGTACTCTTCGCGAGGAATCATGCCATTGATCGCACGCAGCATCTCGAGCCACACTAAACGCCGTTCGGCATTTCCCGAAACTTCTTTGCCAAGTGCGTTGAGGAACGTCAACTTCGCCTCGAGAGCTTGATCCTCGGTCTTGTGTTCCGAAGAGTAACTCGACATCTGTTGGACGACCCCTTGAGCCCCATCCCACAGATCAGGATGTGTGACTTCCCAGTTTTTCTCGGTCAGAAAATAGTGACCAATCATGCCAAGTAGCAAAGCCGCAAGGGCTAGCAGTGTCCAAGGTTTCTTGGCCCGAATCATCCGCTCGGTCAAAATCTCCTGAGGCACCAAAGAGGCGTGCACTTGGGCTAGATCGAGGCCTTGCAGACAAAGTCCATAACAGACCGCAAACGTCGGTGCGTTGTCGCGGAACGTGGGGATTGCCAAAACATCGTCGCCGGTCAATCGATTGAATCGGTCGAGTGTGTCGACTTCGAAACCAAGGTTTTTGCTCAAATACGCAGCCAAACCAGGCATTTTGACGGTGTTACCCGCGACAACCATCCCAGTCACGTTGGCTTGTTTGTCGATGCTGCGGAAAAATCCAATCGAACGCTGGACTTCGGTCACCAAGTCATTAAAAACCGGACGCATCGTTTGGAAGATCAACTTCGGATCGACCGCTTCGCGAGCGTTGCGTTTTAGATGCTCGGCCTTGGCAAAGGTAAGCTTCAAGTCCTTGGTTAATTGACGGGTAAAGTGGTTACCGCCAATCGGCATACTTCGCTGCCAGATGCGGAAGCCGTTGGTGATGATCAAATCACTCGAGTCCGTGCCAATCGAAAGCAGGACGAGCGAATCGGGCGGGTTGTCGACGTCAAACGCTTCGTTAGCCAACCGTTCGTGCAAACGGTCAAACGCGATCATGTTGTAGAGCGCTAACGGAGCCAGTTGGATTTGGTCGACTTCGATGTCCGCATCGACAAACGGTTGCAATTGGCGATAAACCTGATCGCGTTTCATCGCGAACAAGCCAACCTCACTTTCCAACGCGTAGCCTTCCTCGATCAAACTGCCCGGCATCATCTGGTGATCCCAGACCACGTCTGCCAAGTCAAAAGGAATCTGTTGGCGAGCTTCGTAGCGAACAATATCGGCGACCTTCTTCAGCTCGACCGGTGGTGGCTTGAAGAATTTTGCCAAACCGGTTTGACCAGGAACGCTGATTACGACCTTTTCATTGAAGCCGTCATTGCGATCAAGCAGTTGGTTGATCGCATCAGCGATCAGTTCCTCAGGCACCGCTTCAGGCTGGCTAAGAATCTTGGGGTATTCAATGAAATCGAAAGCATCCGCGACCACTTCGTCATCCACGATCGAACAACGCAGCGCTTTAAGTGCCGATTGGCCGATTTCGATTCCCCATACACCGGAGCTAGAAGCCATTTAATCTTTCTCGTGGATTGCGTCAGAGAGAATGTTTGTCAACGAATAGGATGAGCGGGATAAGGTGATGCGTCCCAAGGCGTTAACGCGTGGGTTCGCGAGTCGATTTAGCGTCCTCGACACCGGCGAAGGCATTCGCATTCCATTGTAAAGGCTCGCGAGCGCCATTGCACTGTGTTTCAGGACGAAATTCATTCTTTGTTTCGCTGAAACGACCGGTTCTGAATGTACCGAGGCTCCTACACGGCACGCTTCTCCTGAATTTTAACGATCAACGACAAAATCGTCCACGATTTACGGGCGGTTTTCGTTTCGGTAGAGCAACGAGCGAGCTCATTTTCGTTGACCAAAGTGTTTTGGATTCGCGCGGACAAGCAAGCTCACGCCTTGGGTCAAACCGTCGGAAAATCCGGTTGTGACGAATATGTCGATCCCCACGACCGCGTCATGTCAGCCGTGGCGTGCAGTGGCCCCTGAACCGAAAAGGCTCGTGATGCAGGAAACGAGGCGGCATGTACGAGAGTCTGCTGATCTAGTTAGCCGTTTTGGCTAACGCTGTGAAGCATTTAGAGACGGCAAATTAC
>CAXBHV010000603.1:0-5086 GCA_963974855.1 uncultured Rhodopirellula sp.
GGGCGTCGCGGCGGGCAAGCGAAATCTCAGGAAGCGACGGCAGGGTGGGAGAGTTCGGGATCAGCGAAGCGGTTGTAGAAAGACTGTTGTTTTCAGGGATACCAAACGTAACTCGATGGTCGTCCGCACCGAGGGTTCCGATTCTCGCTTCGATGATCACATCGGCTTCGGCGGCGGCATCTTGCAACAGGCAACCGGCGGCAACGACTTGTTGGCGGAGCGAACTGGTCACGTAATCCGCATTTACAAAGCCAAGATCCTTCGACGTTTTCAAATAACTTGTGTCGAGATACACTTTTCGCCCCGACATCGGCCGAAAGTCAATTCCCGCAATACTTCGATCGACCGCTTTACTGAGAACCAACTGTTGAGTTGCTAGCTGTTCCTTGGTTGTTCCACATCCCACCATCCCAGCACAGGCGACTATGCATACTAGTCCACAAACGAACCGGTAGATCGCTCGTAACGGAAATGAACGCATCGAATACGACGACGGTGGGAAGTTGGAGGGATGAACACGCAGTATGCCAAGATGAGTTCCGCTTTTATCGGTTACAGGGCTACTCTGGCAAGCTCAATTTCGATTTCGAATTGCTGTCAAAGAACGTAGCACCGTTTGATGACGGGGCGAAGTTTCCGACCGAGTTATTTCATATTTGAAACGTATTGCAGGCGTCCTTTGCTGTTCACCAAAAATTTGAAGGTGCCGTATCGAATCAAATGGCTTGCTTCAAATGATGGACCCGACCGCAGTCGAGGCGCTTCAAACGGAAAGAGGGGACGCGCGGCGTCGGGGATCCCAAAGGTTCGTAGCAGATACTCTGCGTCCACAAGGGTCGAATACGTCAGGCGTCCGCGATCCGAGGCAAAACGACGATCACGGGGGCCGGAAGCCACTTTTTCGATCGAAACGATTGCCTCGGCAATAGGAAAGTCAGGCTCTGATGCGCGAGCGATATCGGAGGGTCGCGTTTCGGCGGGAATCGACTTCAAATTTTCTGCGACGTTCCTTTTTTCAGGTGGCGTAAAAGGCTGCAGGCGAATCCAGCCCGCTTGCATCGTCTTTTGGTCCACAGCCCAATGAACCGACGTCAAATATCCCAGCAGCAATGAATCGCCGTCTCGTCGCAAAAAACAGTCACGAATTGCTGGCGGTTCGGACATCATTCCCTGCAGACGTATGTGTCCATCGGTTGGCTTGACGGGTGCGTGGAGGTGGTCTGCAGCAATCGTGTCGTAGATCGCTTCGATTCCATCGATGCTCGAGAATCCGTGCGTATCTTCGGCCCGTTCGGTCCAAGAGAAATCCCCTGTCCACGAGTCGCCGTGTGTATCAAAGATCACGCAGGTTCCATCAGGGCGAAAGGAAATTGCGAGCGAATGCGTTTCCCCGTTTTCGGAACCCACTTGAACCCAATCCCCGATGACTTGTTCACGCGGCATTGCCGCCGCTCGATATCCCGACATCACCATGCTAGCGGCCCCGATCGCAGCCAACACAAAAATCGACCCAATTGCCAAGCGTGACCGCGCCAGTAAACCGCCTCGGGCCAGCCCTGCACTGACGAGCGTTAGCAATCGAAATGAAAATGGGTTTCGAGCGGTTTCTGTCTCTCGGTCGCCGCGCGCGGGTGTCGGTTGTGAGTCGGCACGGGTATGTGTTCCGACTTCGGATTCAGCACATTGCGTGTCACGATTATCCGATCGAAAATCTTGCTTGGCGTATTCCAAACCTTCAGTGGAACCGTCAGCGGAGCCGGGCGATATCGATTTAGCAACGGTTGCCGGCGCAACCGCAGCACTGCATAGAGACGACGGCGATGCACGGTTTCCCACAAACCGAGACGTTCCGGCATCAGTTCGTCGATGAACCTTACCTTCGGAGCCGAGCAAAACAAGTTCGCCCGTTAAGCAGGCCTTCAGGACATGGATCCGATCCACACGAATCCAAGTTTGCGTCACGTTACTTTGGATTTCTGCATCGGGTGGCAGCATGCCTCTTGCTGCAAAACCAATTAATTCCCGCAACTTGAACGGGCCCTGAGCCGATCCGAGCATTCCTCGTACGTGATAACTAGGGACCACGGTACCAACGGGATGCGGAAGTGCGATTCGCTTCTCGGAAAACAGCCCAATCGACAATGCTGGGTGCCAAGGCCCCGTCTCGGTATCGCCCACCATCGAATTCGGTCCGATGATTCCCGACAAAGCCGCCTCGCGGAGTTCTACCCCTGTGAATGGGCCAGCAGATGACTGCTCAGTTTTGACGAAAAAGGCGACCATATTTCTCGGAGTTCCTCCGAACGACAGTAGCGAAGACGATCACACTGAAAAGTTCCATGCTTGCAGGAGCACTTAACATGGCAAGAGTGATAAGATGATTTATATCCGGGGCCACAAGCACCGTGGGCGCAATCGCGTGTGCAGCGGTCCAATCGGCTCGTTCATTAAGAACGCAACGGAATATCGGGGGGTACCCAATTGATGGCTGTTAAAGCTCAGAATTACAAAAATTCAGCCCAAACTTTGCACAAAGCAGTCGTTGAACAGAAACCTCGCCAGGGATTTACCCTCGTCGAACTTCTTGTTGTTTTGGGCACTATTGGCGTTTTGATGGGGCTGCTACTTCCCGCAGTTCAAGCATCACGAGAATCAGCCCGCCAAACCCAGTGCTTGAATCATCTGAAGCAGATTGGTTTGGCGGTCCAGAACTTTCATGCTCAACGTGACGAGTTGCCACCGAGTCGTAATTACGATCATTACACCAGCTGGGCGTTCCTGTTGCTGCCACATATGGAACAGGCAGCACTTTCGGATGAATGGGACGATTCATTGAAGTATTACTACCAGAGTGATACTGCGAGACTGACCGCGATCGCTCCCTATTTTTGCCCTTCGCGTCGCGACGCCAACATCCACAGCACGCTGGGAGACGACATTTTGTCTCCGTACGAAACGAGCGGCCACGTTCCAGGAATAGTTAGCGACTACGCTTGTTCGGCAGGCCATGGTCCCTCGGGTGTTTGGAATTGGATCTACTCCAATGGTGCGTTTATCATGGGTGACGGAGAGACCGATCCCGAAACGGTTCCTGACGGCAATTTTGCGCCGCCCAATGCAAAGCTAGTCACGTGGAAAAGCCGAACCAGTTTTGCCAGTTTGACCGATGGGACTAGCCATACGATCATCGTAGGTGAGAAACATGTGCGACCGTCGCGGCAAGGCATCGCCCCCGAAGACGGTGCCATTTATAACGGCGACCATCCCGCCAACTTCTCTCGATGTGGCGGTCCCGGTTACCCGCTGGCACGCTTTCCTACCGACCGTTTTCAAACCAACTTTGGCAGTTACCATGTCGCTGGATGCAACTTTGTCTATGCCGACGGGAGCGTTCATGTGCTGAACATCGACATTTCGACCGATATCCTTGGGCGACTGACGCATCGAAACGACCACGAAGTCATCGAAGGTTATTGAAGACGCTGATTACGCTTGCTTTATGTTTCTGACGAGTTTTTTACGAGCGCTTGAAAGCGTTCAAGTTGCAAGTGGTCACACGTCAGCCCGAGATGTCCGACGGCCCTTGCGATATCAGCTAGCGTTGAATAGCCAAGCTTGCGGCCAATCTCCGTCTTGTGACGCTCGACGGTGCGAGGACTCCGGTGCAGCATCTTGGCGACCTCAGGTACGCTTTTTCCGTGCCCCAAGAGAATAAAAATCTCAAGTTCGCGATTGCTAAGCGCGGACAAACAACCCAGATCCACGTACTGGCTAGTCACCGTTTCAATGTTTGCATCCGAATCGACGGCATCACGTCGAGACAGGATTAGAGCGTAACTTCCCCCGCCCGAATCATCATTCGGCTTAGCTTCATCCACTTGCTCGGCTGCATCTTCGCCTTGTTGAACGTTCGCGGTGTCCCCGCCGCCAACCTCCATGCTTCTGACGAGTTCGCCGCCATCGCTAATGGGATAAAACGTGGAAACCATCTGCTGCCCATCGTAGATGTGTCGAGCGCGTAGCGGTTTTCCCTCTTCGATCACCTGTTCGATCCAAGCCAAACGTTCACGCACGAACTCGGGATGGAACAAAACGCTCAGGTGACGGTAGCCCTCGGTTTCCGATGGCGTTACGCCAAACAGCGTCCGCGCTGCATCGTTGCTATACGCAACATGCCCGTCTTTCGTGACGATCGTCACTCCTATCCCGACTTCCATCCGGAAAATGTCTGCCCAGTTAATCGAGCTAAATGGACTGCTCATATTTGATTCAATTCAACTCAGTTCTACAGGACCACAGGGATGCTAGATCAGAGAGGACCGTCCGTTCAATTTGCTTCGGATCAATGTGCTTCGGATTCGCTTGAATTCACAGATTCACCGGAGAAGAACTTTGCTTGGGTACTCCGGGTGCCAAATTAAGTCTAGCTTGCGTTCTCGGGGGGGGAGCAGAAGGTTTTTCGCATTATTCACAATCCCTTATTGCAACAGCCAAGATGAGGACGGAATCTACGTCTTCACGAAAAGCCGAGCTCTAAAGAGTTCGTCATACTGACTCGGGCTAGACTGTTCCCACCTGGGATTAGATTGGCCCTACTACCACCGACGATTACAGGATCGTCTTTCAAAGATCGCTAGATGATAAGAAACTTTGATTTCATTGCACTAGGACTACGTGGTTTTGGCAGTCAAGATTTGAGAATAGTACGTTAAAATTAGACACCACGACGCTCTGGAGACACAAATGTCCGGTGTCCCCTTTTTCGGGCCGCGTCATCCACAAATAGGCACACAATCTGACTGTCACCTCGCTCCACCCAAACGGACTGTTCGCTAGCCTCTAGATGCCGGAATGTAGATTGCGACAGATCGAATCGCGATCCGCATCTCGAAGCAGCAGCGTCAACAGCAACGAATCCTCAATTGGAGTTGTTGCTTGGAAACGAGCGAAAAAGTACTTTTGAATTTCGACGGCAATGAACCGCTCATTACCTTTTCTTAGGAACGTCGACCCCTAAGTAAGAGGATAATTCGTAGCGGAAGTCGTCAACGGCTTGTTGATTTAGTGAGCCGCGACGCGTCAGCGG
>CAXBHV010000604.1:0-5075 GCA_963974855.1 uncultured Rhodopirellula sp.
CGCGTCGGGTTACGTTTCAGACATCATCAAAGGCATTGATTGGGTCACAAATACGAGGACCGACGGTGACCTCACCAACGACATCCACGTCGCCAATATGAGTCTCGGCGGCCAGGGATACAGCGATATTTATCACACTGCCATCAAAAACAGCGTCGCGGTGGGCGTTGTTTATGTCGTTGCAGCTGGCAACGAATATCGCGACATCCTGGGAGCTGACCTTCAATTCGGAACGTCCGACGACACGATTCCGGCGGCTTATCCCGAGGTTGCCACGATCAGCGCGATCGCCGATACCGACGGTATGCCCGGCGGCTACGGTCCATTGACCCAATATGCCGATTTCTTTGGCAACTATGAAGACGATGAGTTCGCCGACTTTAGTAACTTCAGTAATGATCAAGGGGCACCGGGATATTCATCCTGGTACAACGCAAACAACTTGGTCAATAATCCCGGCGGCTTGGGTATCGATCTGATGCTGCCAGGCGTGGACATCTATTCCACGTACAAGAACGGTGGTTACGCGTTCAGCAGTGGTACAAGCATGGCCGCGCCGCACGCGACCGGATTGGCGGCGTTGTACATCGCTGCGAACGGTCCCGCCACGGATGCGAACGGAGTGTACGCCATCCGCCAGGCATTGATTGACGGTGGCAAGGCTTGGACGAGTCCGGAAGGTTTGGTGTTACCAAACCCGCCGACGCCAAATCCGGATAGCCCCGACAATCACTACGAAAATCTTGGTTGGGCGGGAGACGGCGTGCCAAATCGATTGCCGATCGCTGACGCCGGCATCACGCAGCCTGGTAACGAAGACACCCCAATCACGTTTGACGCCTCGGGATCGTCGGATCCCGATGGCGATTCGCTGACCTACGTCTGGGACTTCGGTGACGGCCAAACGGTACAGACCACGAATCCAGTGATTTCACACTCCTACGAATATGGCGGAACGTTTGCTGTTTCATTGACCGTCAACGATGGTCGCGGCGGACAGTCAATCGATACAACGACCTCCGACGTAATCGAAGTGAATGACGTTCCCGTTGCAAATGCTGGTGGACCTTACAGTGGATTTGCAAACTCTCCGATTACATTCGATGCATCGGCTTCCAGCGATTTTGATAATCTTGATGGGACAACTGCAAATGACCAGATACTTTGGTACACCTGGAATTTTGGCGACGGCACTGAACTAACAACGACGGATGTGTCGGTCGAACACACGTACACAACTGCCGATAACTTTAACGTCAGCCTCTCGATCAGTGACGGTGCTACAGATTCATTACTCGCGGTAAATTCGGTCGTAGTCGATGCGGAACAATCCGGTGTTCCGATGTTCGTTTCCTCCATCGACTTTGACTCCAGACGCGGTGGCAAGGATTGGCGGGCCGTGATTGAGATTAGAAATGATGCAGATGACACCGTCCTTGCCGGTGTTTCCGTGACTGTCGTGTTCGCCGGTCAAACGTATCAAGGGACAACCGACTCCAATGGACTGTTCCGAACCGGATGGATTCGAAATCTTAGTCGTGGCACCTATTACGCCGATGTGTCCCAATTAGTGCTTGCAAACTACGTCTGGAATCCATTGGCACTGGATTCCGAAGTCGACGACGGAGGCCTAGCCGGTTATCCAGATGGTGTTTTGGTGGTGTAACACCGAGTCGCTGATGAGTCGAGCGATAGCGAAATCAAAGATGCCAGTGATTAGGCATAAGCCATGGCAGAAGCGATCATGCGGATGCCAAGCAACCGCCTTCTTCGGCACGCGCTGACAGGCCTCAGTGTCGGCAGTTTTTTGAAACGCCGTATCACGCCGATTGGCTCAGTTGCGAATCGGATCCGCTGCCAGCAAACCCCAGCCCGAGTCGAACAGTTAAACTGCCTGTCCAGCAAAATCGGTACCTGTCGGCTTAATCTTCTACCTCCGGCGAGTATGCTGATGTCAAAACGATACCGTTCAGGAGAGAATTATGCTGAGTCTATTTGGTCGAGTGATTGCGGCCGTCTGCTTATTTGCGGTTGTCTTCTTAAATAACACCGTCACGTTCGCAGAAGACAATCAGACTGCCGAGCAGAGTCAAACTGCCGAGCAGAGTTTTTCCGTCGTGTTGCTCCCTGACACACAACTCTATTCGCAAAAGTATCCAGAAACGTACGTCGCCCAGGCACTGTGGATTCGGCAACAGGTGAAGGAGGATAACATCAAGTTCGTCGTCCATCTGGGCGACATCGTGCAAACGTCCACCCAAAAGCCCGAATGGGAAAACGCAGATCGAGCAATGCAACTCCTTGATGGTGTCGTGCCCTACAGCATGGTACCAGGCAATCATGACATGGTTCTAGAGAACCGTGACTCGACGCTGTACAACCAGTACTACTCGCCCGCACGATTTGCCGACCGACCGTGGTACGGTGGGCACATGGGCCAAACCAACGACAACAACTTCTGTTTCTTTGAGGCAAGTGGCATGAAATTCATGATCATTAGCCTCGAATTTGCTCCTCGCGATGAAACGCTCGAATGGGCGGCGAACGTGACAAAACGATACCCCGATCATCGTGTGATCGTAGCGACACATTGCTACATGCGGCCAAAGCAGCGAGACACGGGATGTGCCACGGCGTACAAAATAGCCGGAAACAGCGGCGAACAAATCTGGCAAAAATTCATCCGCAAGCAGCCGAATATTTTTCTTGTTGTCAGTGGACATGTGCTCGGCGTGGGACTCCAGACGAGCGTCAACGACGCCGGCGGAAAGGTTCTCGAAATGCTTACGGATTACCAGGGCCTCCCGAACGGCGGCGACGGTTGGCTGCGTTCACTGCAGTTCGTGCCCGGGGAAAACAAGATCCACGTCAGGACGTATTCGCCTCTGCTGGACAAACTCAATAGCGACGCAAGCGAAACGTTTTCGCTTGACTACGAAATGACCGCTGCCAAACCGAATGCCGGTTGACCGGCGTTACATCCCAACCCAGCTCATCGCTTTTTCGGCAGCAGAAATCAAAGCGGATCCGCGTTTCACGTGTGGCGATTACTCCATCGCTCGGAAAACCAGTTCGGGAAACCTGATTGGTGTCGCCCAACCAGCGTTTTGCTGGCTCGCAGGGTTTGTCCGAGCAAGATTTTTGTATCTGCACCAAATTACTTTTGAGATATGACTTCTTAATTTTTCTGTCGCATGAATATTTCTGTCTAAACCGACCGCTGTGCGATCAAAGACTTTTGGTTGCGACAGAGACTGAAACACTTGTTGGAAAATTGGTGGAAAATTGGTGCGACCCACCCATTCTGCGACCCACCCATTCTGCGTGTGCGAATTCTTACTCAAAGCGGTTGTGTTGTCATCACCGACCTGAGCCGGTCAGTTCCTGATTGTCGATGACGCCGTCCTGGTTCTTATCGAACCGGCTGAACATCGGCGTCGGGCCACGGAATTCGGCCTTCGTGATCTTGCCGTCTTTGTTTGCATCATGGCGAAGCATCCGCGCCGCCATGCCTCTGCCCTCGCCACGCTGTGGCCTTCCCTCGCGTGTTGCGAGTGCTGACGGATTGGCAATCGCTTGCTTCATTTCGTCGGCGCTCCACGAAGGAACGTCCTTTCCGCAGATCGTCAGCAACGCTGCGAACCAGTGATGCGCCATCACTTCGGATCCCATATCGTTTGGGTGAACTTTGTCGGCCTGGAACGCTTGCGGCCAGATCTTACTGGTCGGCGTCCAAACATCCGGCCCTGCAAACACATCATGCGGTTTCGTTTTGATGAAAGCGGCGAGCGATAGTCGTTCATTGCCGATTTCAGGCTCCATTCCTTGTTTGTAAATATGCATTGCGATCACAACAGCATCCGCGCCGTCGGCCTTTAACAGGTCGGTGTATGCTTTGATCACGTCCGCACCTTTGCGGATATGGACAAGATCGTTCTGATGACGAATGCCTTCCGAGCGACCGCCAAAGGCCCACTGCAGCGATTGCTGAGCCAGCACAATTTTGGGGCGAGAGTCGTCTTTTAGCAGTGGTCGAAGTTTTGTCAGCCATGGTTGCATCGGCTCACCCGTTTCGACATTCATCCACTTCGCGATAGGCGTCGAGCCCTGAGTCGCCGACTTCACTTCAATCACTCGCTTTCCGCCGAAGTATCGGTCGAGCTTTCGCTGCAGCATCGACGGCCAGTGGAACGAAGTCGAATAGCCATTCACAACGAATGTTCGTGGCTTGCCGTCAAACCAATCTGGGCGATCTGCGCGAGGCTCCTGCCCATGCACAGAAGTGGAGGTACCGAATGCGGACGCACAAAGCAGAAAACCTATTAGAATTCTTCTCATCATGACTCTTTCTGATCGGTGGTAGGGGAGTGATCAACTGGCTTTCTTTTCTTCGTTGTCGTTTGCTGTGACAACGTCGACGATTAAATCAAGAGACGCATCGAAAGTCTTTCGTTCGGCCGGTGTGACCGCGTTTTCGATTGAGAGCCTCAGTTTTTCGGAGCTGCGGATCAGCTTCGTCGCAAGCCGCCTTCCTGCCGCCGTTAAATGCACTCGCCTCGCGCGACCGTCGATCTTGCAACGCACGCGACGAATGTAGTCACGCTGTTCCAATAACTTCAGCATCGCTGTGACCGTATTCGCGTCCGACACCATGCGGTCAGCGAGTTCCGACTGCGTGATTTCATCTTCCTCTGCCAGCAGCGACAGCAACACAAACTGGTCGGCCGTTACGTCAAACCGAGCGAAATGTGCTTGAGCAACCCGATGCATCGTAAGGTAAGCTCGTCGCAACCGCATTGGGATGGATTCTGCAATGGTCATTTGTCACGTTTTTTCGGTGAACATGGTATTCCGACGACGTCAAACTTGTCAGCAATCTTGGCCGTCCCTCTTGAAACTTTACTACGCCCACGTACTAATAGCAAGAAGATAGCATGACAGCCTCTCTCATTGAACTGGAAACCCGTCCATGGCGTCACAAGAATCTGCCACGCCCATCGTCCGCAAAATCGAAGAATCCTCTGATCCCAATGAACATGGGTCGAGTTTGAATCCCGTTCAGAAGCGGGAAGTCG
>CAXBHV010000605.1:0-5075 GCA_963974855.1 uncultured Rhodopirellula sp.
GACGTAACCGCCATCAAGTGGTGTACCGAAACCATCGACGGCAATTCCGCCATCCCCAATGATTTCCCCGGGGCCGCCACAACCGCATCCGTCAACAATCGGTCCGCCATCGATGATCACTTCATCGCAACAATGAATGATTTGAGGCATCGGTGCGACTTGCATTTCGAATGACGAACAGCAGGAATGGTGATGACCAAAGATCTTGATCAGCTTCTCTTTGTCGTCCCCGACTGTCTCTTTCTGCAGCTCAGCACCAACCAATTCAAAGCCAGCCAAACCTACACCTCCCGAACCAACCGCAAGCAGCGAATACTCGCCAGTGGGAAGCTCGGCGATTTGAAACGCTCCTTCACTGTCCGTAACAGCCCGAGCAACGGTTTCGCCATTCTTCACTACAAACACGTTGGTTAGGTTTGCGGCCTGCAAATCAGAGCCACGTGCACCAGCAAGGCGGAGCACGCCTTTCAAACCACCGTCGGTTTGCGAAACACGGAGATATTGATCATTGCAAACTCGCTTCGAAACTTCGCTCAGCTTATCCGAAGGCAACTCAACGGCGGCATCTACTGTCTTGGCTGGCAAGTACCGAATGACGGCACTTTTGACCAAGGTGTAGTCGATGTTAGCAGCGGCAATCTCCACTTCGCTTGGAAAATTAGCTCCCGTTGCTGCTTGAGCATCCAAGACATGCATCGCACAACATGCGAACACGTCTTTGGCCTTGGCGGTCACCGAGTAAATACCGGGCTTGATGTTGGTGACCGAGAACTTACCAGCTTCATCGGAGGTCGCTCGCCACACTTTTCCATCACTGGAGAGCAGGGTGACTTTGGCATTCGCGATGGCTTTTGCTTCTCCGTTGACCGACGGTACAACGACGCGTCCTGTCAGCGATTCTGAAGTTGTGAGGCTCACCCACTGGCTAATCGTCAAGTGGTTGACCTCGTTTTCGGCATACACGCGAGGCGCGGCAACGACCGATGCGAGTAAAAGTGCCAGTGCCGTTACGTAAAGTCTCATCTATTTTGCCTTGATGTGTATTTATATTGTGGTTGAGACGCAGCCGACTCGAGTGAGGTGCTTCAATCGAGGAAGCTTGGGCAACTTATGCAGCTGCAATAATAAGTCATCCCCCTGCAGTAAACAAGCCTATAATCGTCATCTTTGCTATCACTCACATCGAAATCCTAGGCT
Source organism: uncultured Rhodopirellula sp. (assembly GCA_963974855.1). Lineage (GTDB taxonomy): Bacteria > Planctomycetota > Planctomycetia > Pirellulales > Pirellulaceae > Novipirellula. Next base: position 1,198 of record CAXBHV010000605.1, read on the forward strand.
TCCGATCCTCCAAATCACCATTTCTTGACGCACCTGCACATAAAAACACCCACGAGCACATGCGAACACCACCCAATCGGGTGTGCCTCGCAGTTGACGTGATGCCCTCAATTTCCTGCAATCCATCTATCTAGTGACTGAGTCATTTCGTGACCAACCCCTTCGAGCCCCCGATCGAACTGCCATCCGAAAAGGGCGTCTTCGGAGACGACGCCACCTTGGTTACACGTCGATTTCTCTATCGAGTGATCCGATATCGACGTCCATACACTGGGACACTTGTGTATAGCGGTTGGTGGTTTCGACAGAAAATCGAAATCAATGGCACGCTGGTTTGGTGGAAAGTGAGCTGGTTGAACATAAGCCCTGACGTCTCGTTCACAATTCCAGCCGAGGCCTTCGCTAACAAACAAGTCAACGAAGGTGTATCTCAATTCAGTAATTCTGTGCCGAGCCAACCGATTCAAGGACGGATTGAAATTCATTTCACACGTGGCTTGCAAATTCGACGTTTTCGCCTTTGGTTCGACAATCAGATTGTTTACGACGAAATCGACTGAGGCTAAGCAATTAGCCATGCAAAATACATGAGCCATGCCAGTGGAAGAGCCATGCCAGTGGATTAAGGAATGTCGATCACCACGCCAGAGGGTCCCGCGTTGAGCACTAGTGAGGGCCCGATCTGCACCTGCTTTTCCCAATCGCTGTGGATGTGGCCACAAACGACCAACCTAGGTTTACGAGATTCGACAACATCACGAATCGCTTTGCTGCCTCGGACACGACCGCCGGTGTCATGGTCAACGCTATCGATCGGCGGCGAGTGAACCACCAAAATCCCCCCTTCAGGGCAACCGGTTAGCATTTCGGTGGCCTGCTCTTCGTCAAAGTCGTAGCTCCAGTCACCAAACGGCGTCACCGGGATTCCGCCTCCCACACCCCAAAAATGGACTCCCGCAAGCTCGCATCCATCGCCGTGCAAGACGGTTGCGGTTTCCCACGCCTTTGCAGCTTCCTTTAATTCTTCGAACGTTTCGCCGTTTCCGGGCACGAGCACCGACGGATTGCCGACAAAACGTTCAGAGTGTCTGAGATTCCTCGATGCTGTTTCGCAAAGTCACCTGCACCGATCACAACATCCACGTTTTCGGACATCGTCACGAGCTTTTCTGCAGCCGATTTATCACAGTGCAGATCGCTAAAGCAAAGGTATTTCATTGGATTCTCTCGATGGATATCAACTCTTCGCGACAAGAATTGCTACAGGGGGTTGGCGATATTCTAACGACTTTGCCACATCGCTCTCAATCGGCTGAACAATCAAGGTTACCGCCAACGACCGCAGCAACTAAAGTGACGGCAGACTGTCTTGTTTCTATTTTTTGAGTTGGCATGCCGCAATCGCTTCCCCCCAATTTCCGTCGCACGCTATTGCTGATCCTTGCGATCCTGCTGCTGGCGGGCAGTGCAGTGGCATGGTGGCTGGGCAGCGAAAGCTCCGCGAAGTTTGCGGCAGCGGCAATGGGCCGGATCGGTCTCGTTTTGGCTGCACTTTGGTTGGCGTGGCCGTCGCTCCGGCGCCCCGCAAGTTGGTTCCCGCCAGCGGTAGCCGTGATCGGAGTCATCTCGCTGATGGTGTTGGCGGCTCAGCCGCGACTGATCTTCGCGGTCGTGCCTGCAGCAGCCACCCTGATCTCGATCACGATGCTAGTACGAGGATTTCGTGGCCCCCCGAAGCGATAAGCCCCCCAAACCGGTCATGTTGCGACCCGCTACCCGTTTGCGGCCTGCAGATCTAAGGCGACCGACGAGTTGCCGCGAGTTGCGAACGCATGAAATACGTGAAACGCCTGTTTCACGCCGTCAAACTCTGTGAAAAACAAGTTTCACGGCGTCGTTGGCATGGAATAACCGTAATCGGCGCCAAAATTGGAAAAAACCTACCTACTTGGCCTCCAAATGGCCGAAAGAACCAACAACACCGGTCTGATCAGATCGGTCGGAGGATCAGTTACCAGCGACGGTGACATCCTTAATCCTTGTCGCACCGGGCGACTGGGCCTCCGGCTGGTTATTCGCATCGGAGCGATTTAGCACTGTAGGGAGGCATTTCCATGCGACGGACGTATTTCGGATTGGCGATTGCCGCGATCGCTGCTTTAGGACCTATGCAGGTCTTTGGCGGCGATCGAGAAATCGCTCAGCAAATTATTCAACGGTTGAAAGTCAACCGCGACTCAGGAGCGCTGAAGGATTTCACGCTCGACATGAAAGTCGACAACGGGGTCGTGCTGTTTCGCGGCAACGTCAGCCAGTCGACTCAAAAAGATCTCGTCCTGAAGACTGCTTCAGGCATCGAAGGGATCAACAACATTGTCGACGAAGTGACCATCAACGGTCACTCGCCTGAGGCAGAGCAGACGACCGCAACAGTCGTCAAACCAGTCAAGAGCGTTGCGATTGTGACGCCCGCACCTGCGATGGAAGAGACAGTCCAACTAGCCAAACCGGCTGCGACTGTAAAAGCAGTAGCGAAGTCAAATCGCAACCAACCCAGCAAATCGAATTTTTCGTTCAGCCAAGCTTTGGCAGCGAAAGCCGCTTCGATTCAGAAGAACGAAAAAGATTCGGCCACACCGGCTGAAGCAACCATCGTTCAAGCAGACTTGCCTCACTTTGAGGCTCCTGAAGTGATGCCGGGCGAAATTCGCCCTACGGCCGCAGTCGAGCTGAACGCTTCGCCGATCGCCAACGAAGACGAACAAGTCGTTTCCGCTGTCGTCGGTGCTCTGGGACAGGCTCAGAAATCGGGCCATCTCCGTGGCTTTGGCGTCGATGTCACAAGTCGTGGCGGGGTCGTTCACTTGAAGGGACGTGCCGCTTCGGAAAGTCAACGTGATACCATCGTTCGTATCGCCGAATCGACTCCGGGCGTCGCGGGAGTGCATGATGCGATTCAGGTCGCCGAAGCAGCTCTGCCTCGTCTACCTAAGCCACCTACCTTGCAAGCAGCACCGGCATATCCGACGCAAGCAGCACCGGCACAGCCGATGCAAGCTCGCATGGTTGCCAACCAAGGACCTGCACAAGCAATGGCAGCGCCTTATCGCATGCACCCTCAACAACCGGTTCAAGCGGCACCTGTTGGCTATGGTGCGATGCAAGGTGCACCGACCATGGGACAACCTGTGCCGATGGCTCCTTACACTGGCGGCGGAGCACCTCGCTACGATTCGCCAAACTTGCCAAACTATGCTTGGCCAGGCTACGCATCTTACCCCAACTATGCTGCGTTGACCTATCCACAGCAGTACAGCCCATCGGCATTCCCTTACATTGGCCCATTCTATCCGTACCCGCAGGTACCACTTGGATGGCGTAAGGTTAGCCTTGAATGGGACGACGGTTGGTGGTTCTTGGACTTCACAGACCGCTAGGGCTGAGTCGGATCAACGATCCGTCAGCTAATCGCTTTAAACTTGAAAGCTCGTGACACAGTTCGCTGTTCACGAGCTTTTTTCATTGGCTGAGTGGCAATCGATTGGATCAATGGCAGGTTGAGCGACCTGCGGGCGTTTAAGCGAGCGTCCAGGACCACGTTTTCCCGGTCCATTTCGGCACGCGGCATTTCCTGATAATGCGGGCGAAGACCCAACCAGACGACGCTCGACGCCAGCGTTTATGAATCGTTGCTGCGGCGAACCGGGTGAGCGTGATGACGCGAAGTCGCTACGATTCTTTTAGACGGTTTTTCGGAACTTTCGGAATTACCCGCAAGATCCTCCCAAGTTCACACGATACTAGAATTACGCAGATCGCTGGTTGCGATCAATCGTAAGGAAAACCACGGAAGGTTGCTCGGATGAAGACTCCTAATT
>CAXBHV010000606.1:0-5070 GCA_963974855.1 uncultured Rhodopirellula sp.
GTCGTCCGCCGTGCCGAGCATTGCATGGACTTGCTCGGCGGTCAGATTGCCATCGCTAAAGCTGAGGACTTGTTCTAGCAGCGATTGGCTGTCTCGCATCGAACCGGCCGCACGTCGTGCGATCAACTCGAGTGCTTTGTCGTCCGCTTTTGCGTTTTCGGCGTTCACGATTTCACGAAGCCGATTGACGATCTTCGGCACTTCGACGGGGGCGAAATCAAAGCGTTGGCAACGGCTTAGAACCGTGATGGGAAGCTTTTCGGGGTCCGTTGTACAGAAAATAAACTTGACATGCTCAGGCGGTTCTTCGAGCGTTTTTAGCAGCGCATTGAAGGCCGCGCCGGTCAGCATGTGGACTTCGTCGATGATGTAAATTTTGTACCGAGATCGGCTCGGGCGAACGCCTACGTTGGCTCGCAGCGAGCGGATTTCGTCGATGCCGCGATTGCTGGCACCGTCAATTTCGATCACATCGACGTCTTCGCCCGAATCGATGGCTTGGGCGACGTCGGTGGTGTTGTCTGGGCTGGCGGTTGGTCCTGAGGGGTCATTCAGTGCCTTGGCAAAAATCCGAGCGGTGGATGTTTTGCCGACTCCGCGAGCTCCCGTGAAAAGATAGGCGTGCCCGACGCGATTGGTGTCGATCGCATTCTTTAGCGCGCGACCGACATGGTCTTGTCCGACTAATTCGTTGAACGCGCGAGGCCGATAGCGCCGCGCGACTACGACGTACGAGTCTTGTTTGGGGGCGTTCTGCTGACCGGAAGACTCAGGCATGATGCGGTGCAAAAACGTACGCGTAATGATTTTCAACGCGTCGTGAGCATAACGTCGTTGATTTAGGGCCTTGCTGCGAAGCGGCCCGTTCTCAGGTTGGCTTCGCAACACATCGGTTCGCGGTGCCAAGCGTTTTCAGAGTGGAACGGTCTTGAGCTGGAAACGAATTGAGCTGGACGCGTCGAGCTGGAATGTCGTGTCCGAAAGAGGCGACCCTCACACAGAGCTACACCGCTTATGGCTGCTCCAGTTAAGGCCTGACCAGGTTCACGATTCACAATCGCAAGGGTCGCCACTTTCGGGCACGATTTCATTCACTCAGGACGCGTGATTCTGACAGAAAAATAGTTCCTTGGGAACCGTCCCCAAGGAAAAGAAGTTGCTCGGCAAAGTGAGCCGAGCAGGACGGTCGCAAGGGCAACGAATCTGCGACACATTCACCGCAATTGCACGAGTGCTGCGGTGAATACGAAACACGATCCGACGTCCGCCAGACTGGCTTAGCGACGTTTGCCGCCGCGTCCTCGACCGCCGCCTCCGCCACCACGGGCGGGCGTCTTTTTGTGGTTTTCCACGTTTGCGTCAACCAGGATGCTGACCGTTTCAAGCCAAGTAGGGGCGGTTGGACGTTCGGCGTCGTCTGACGAAGACTCGTTGCGTCGTCCGCGACCACGCGAGCGTGAGCCACCATCGGCGGAATCCTCTTTCGCAGAGGAGTCTCGTCCCTTCGGTTCGCGGTTTCCACGTGAACCCCGGCCCGATTGCGAACGCGATTTATCACGCCGAACCGAATCGCCGTCATCGTCATCTTCGACGTCGTCAGCGAACGAGGGCAACTTGCCAAAGCCATCGTTGATATCATCGACAATGTCATCGGTATCGACGCTCTTGACTTCCTCATCGCTGCGAGTGGATTCATCGCGGCTGCGTCCGCGTCGGCCACCACGTCGGCCTCGTCGGCGCGAGCGAGGTCGAGGCGAGTCTTCATCGCGTTCTGATTCGGAATCACCGGTCTTTGCGGTGACATCTACATCATCGACGAGCAGTTCATCGTCGTCGATGTCGTCAACGAATAGGCTTGGTCCGAAATCGTCATCGAAATCGTGCTCGGCATCACGGCCGCGTGGCGGACGTGACCGCTCGGATCGAGTGCTTGGCTCGTCCGTGCTTTTTGCAGCCGATCGCTGATGTCGACCACCCTCAACTTCGCCGCTCCGTTGTGAATCGCGTGAAGATGAATCACGAGAAGAGGAATCACGTGACGATCGGCCTCGACCGCCGCGATCACGTCCACGTCCCGAATCGTCACAGCTGTGGCCGCGCTTGCTGACCCCGCTGCCGCACGATTGCTGTCGCTGCCTCGGCGAGGCTGGTCTTCGCGAGCCGCTTTGGGAGCGTCTTCTTGGGTTTTAGCGGAGCCTTCGTTGCGATCGAGATCGTCTTCGGTCATCCGTTGACGCACTCCACGGCGGCGACCGCGACGTCGCGGACCACGTTCGCCTCGCTCGGAGTCTTTGTCCTCGAACGATGATTTTTTCGAGATGAATTTGCCGCTGGAATCTTCGCCAGATTCTGTTTCGCGAGTTCGTGGAGCACTCGATTTGGGCTCAGCGGATCGTTCGCGGCTTTGCGGTGCAGGTTTCGCTCGGCGAGGTGCCCCGAAGCCGCTGTCACTATCGTCAACATCCTGATCGGAATTGTCGACGAGTCCGGTGCCGAAACCACTACGTTTTGGCTGTGCGGCCGATGCCGAATCACGATCTGCCGATGCCGAATCACGATCGCGTGAAACCGATGGTTTGCGTTCTTGGCGGCCTTCGGTCTTCGCCTTCGGCTCTCTTTCGAGCGAAAAATCTTTGTCGACCGAAACGCCAAGTTGGTTGGCAAGACTGCCCCAAGCTCGATCGAGGCTGGCATCTTCTGGGTCGGTTGGCTTGGATTTCTCGGCCAAGCTCGCGGTACCAACCGGGTCGCGAGGACGATCTTGGAACGCTTGACGCTTCGCTGTGTCGGCCGGGCGGCTGGTTTCGACGACTGGCTTCGCAGCGGCTTCGGTCTTTTTGGGAGGCCCAAAACCAGGGATTTTTTGTGGGGGGGTCGCCGACCGCAGTGCATCAAGCACGTCTTCGACATTTTTAGGACTATCACCCGAACTCTCGCTCGTAACCGGAGTCGGAGCGTGGCGTCGTTGAGGACGTTCACTCGAGCCAAAACCACCTTCGCTCGATTCTTTCGAATCGTGTGCCAGGGATGAAGAGGAAGAAGTCGACTCGGCTTTGGATTTATCGGGTTCGGAGGACGAAACAACAGGTTTTGGCTTAGGAGCTTTCTTTTTCGGGGAATCGCTTGAGCCAGAAGTGCCGAGCAAATTGGCAAGAAAGTTCCAGTGATCAGATCTCATGGATAACTGTTTGGGTAGAATTTTGTGTTTTTTGTAGTGTTTTGGTCGGTCGCAGCAGCATGGTGGAGCGTTAGGAGCCTGCGAGTGAATCGCAACAATAGCTCGGAGGTCGCATCAAACGTGATCCGCGCGAATCCAGCAAAACAATGTGATATCGTCGAATTTTGGATAGCATTCCAAAGGAAATTTGCTTTTGAATTGAGGCATCGACGAGGCTGACAACATGTAGCTTACCGACACAGTCGTACGCATGCGCTATCCGATTCACCCCTATGTATAGCTTGATGGCATTTTTCCCCCAAGCCCGAAGCTCGAAATATACTGATTACGTTGTCGGAAACTGCCGCTCGCAAGCATCGTCATGGCTTGCCCGCTTTTATCGGTTCCTCACCACTTTTCCCGCGATTCGTTGGCGTTTTCTCCCTTTCAGGCAAATTACATCGAGCAGATCGATTAAGCGACGGAGTTGCTAGTAAAAGCAAATTGGTCCTGTTTTTGCAATGATTTCGACCGTGATCGGAGCGTTTGGCAAAGGAACGTTGGCTTTTTCTGCTGTATTTTCCGATCTAATGAGAGGGAGGACGTGAGTAGGACGGTGAAAGCAGGCTCGTCGCTTCCTCTCCGTAAGCAATATGTCATTACCCAGCAGGTCGTCTTTACCCATGATGCAGCGAAACGCCAAACACGCTGTTCCTCGCTGGATCTCGTTTGCCGGGATGCTTGCGTTCCTGCTTGGGACGATGGCGGTTGGGGCGTCTGGGGTGTCTGCGCAAGAAGCGGTGGCTCGTCCGCAAGCCAATCGGCCAGCGCAAGACAAGACGCGTTACTGGACGACCGAATGGAATTTCGAGTCGATCGATGTGCAAAAACTCAATGAGCGTTTGGGAACATTAGGAGTCGCGATCCCGATCGAGATGGAAGGGATCGTTTCCGTCAATTTAAACGTCTCGGTCCCTTTGACGGCGCTCACCGACACCAAAAAATATCGACTCGAAGGCTTGGTCCGCTCTTCTCGTTTGAAGTTAGAGCAGTTGGTGCTCGAAGATTTCCAGACGCATGTGCTGTTTGCTGATGGAGTGATGACGGTTGACCAAATCAATGGGCGTTTGATCGACGCCAATATTCCTCCGTCGGCGAGACAAGTGAACCGCATCCGCGGTGGCAACGTCAGTGGTTCGGCGACGCTGCAGCTGTCGCCCATCGGTGACATCGACGCGTTGGTCAAAACCGAGTCGGTGGCGATCCAACCTTTGCATCAATTGATCCTCGCCATACAGTCTCGCGATGATCGCCAACCGCTTCATGGCGTTGTTTCAGGCGAGATCCAGTTCCGTGCACCGCTGAAGACGATCCGTGACATCCGCAGTTGGAATGCGACGACTCAGTTGCGAATCGATGGACTCGCACGCGGAGATGTGCTGCCGCTAGATGTTCCTTCCGCGTCGATCTCGATTGCAGATGGCGTGTTGGTTGCCAATGATCTTCAGATTCGATCGGCACAAGCCGCTGATTTGTCGGCGTCACTGCAAGGGCGAATCGAGTTGAACAAACAGCAGCGGTTCGCCTTTGCGATTCGTGCTAACGATCTTCCGCTAGGAGTTTTGGCACAGCTCGCCGGTGCAAATGAAAACCAATTCGCAGATGGGCAAGTGGATTTAGATGCAACAGCGACGGGCGAGTTGGCACAACGAAAGTGGTCGGTCAACGGTCGGGCTGCATCGCCAAATCTAAGCATCGCTGGCGTTCAACTCGGATTGATTGAGCACACGTTTCTGTTTGATCAGCAACACTTAGCACTCGAACCGATTGCTTCACGCGGCGGGCAAGCTCGCAGCGATCTTATCGTACAAGACGTTCAAGCCAATTACGAACTCTCCGGTCAACGGTGGTTG
>CAXBHV010000607.1:0-5068 GCA_963974855.1 uncultured Rhodopirellula sp.
GGCCGTAAGGCACCGGGTCGTGCGTGGGACCCGGCCGCTGACGCGTCGCGGCTCAATGAATCAACATGCCGTTGACGCGTTCCGCTTGCGACCAGAAAAACACAAAGATCGCGGAGCGATCAGCGACATTATTTTGAAGGAGCTTCTTTCTCGCGAACTTGGACGTCATCGCCGACGACTTTGACCTCGAAGCAATCGACTTTCACTCGCGGGTTATCCTCCCACGTTCCATCGTGAATACAGAAACGCCAAGCGTGCCAGGGGCAAGTCACGACGTCGGTCTCAGGATCGACATGACCTTCGGCCAGCGAGGCGCCCATGTGGGGACAAAGATCGTCAATCGCGTACCATTCCTCGCCCTTGCGAAAGACCGCGACCATTCGGCCGTCCACTGGAACCGCTCGTCCCACGCCTTCTTCAAAATCACTGACCTTGCCCACCGTTTCAAAATCGCTCACGCAAATATCCTTCTCTTTTGTTATGTTTTTAGATTGAGCCCAACAATTGGTTTGAGCCCGATTAATAGCTTACCGATACGGCATCTACTTTAACGATGAAGCAGCGTTCACCCTACCTGACCACGATTGGAATTCAGCGACTATGATTAATCAACAGCGCCGCCGATTACTAGAGTCCCGGGTTTGGCCGCATGTTCAGACGCCCGCCCAATATGTCGGGGGGGAACGAAATATTGTTGTCAAAGATCATCGGCAATTGCGAGGCCGATTGTGTCTGGGGTTTCCCGATGCTTACACGATCGGGATGAGCCATCATGGTCTACAAGTCCTGTATTCGCTGATGAATCGCCGTGATGATTGGTGTGCCGAGCGGGTTTTCACACCGTGGCCGGATATGGAGGCGCTACTGCGTAAACACGAAATCCCACTCTACTCGCTCGAAACGTTCACCTCGCTTGCCGATTTTGACGTGATCGGACTGAGCCTCCAGTACGAAATCAGCTCGCCCAACGTGCTGACGATGATCGACCTGGGCGGCATTCCGCTCGAATCAGTCGATCGCACGATGGCCGATCCGCTGTTGGTCGCTGGGGGGCCCTGTTGCCAAAACCCCGAACCGATGGCCGATTATTTCGACGTCATGATCATGGGCGATGGTGAACCGGCACTGCCCGAGATCTGCGATCTTTGGATTGAACTCCGCGCGCGTTATCGCCGCGATGATGGCACATTTGCCGAAGGTTCCGAAGGCCGCTCGCAGCGTGAACAGGCGGTTGCCGAAATTGCCAAAAAACTTGCTTACGCCTATGCCCCGCGGTTCTATCAACCCGAGTATGAAAACAATCGCATTGTCTCGCTGTCCCGCACCCGCGATGACGTCCCCGCGACGATCGCCCCCAGCGTGATCAGCGATCTCGATGGCATCCCGCTGCCCACCTCGCCGATCGTCCCTTACATCGAATGCGTGCACGACCGGATCGCAATCGAGATCATGCGTGGCTGTCCCCATCTTTGCCGATTCTGTCAAAGCACCGTGATCAAACGTCCGCTGCGAATCCGCGAAGTCGATACGATTGTCGATGCGGCGATCGAAAGCTATCGCAACACTGGCTACAACGAGATCAGCGTACTGTCGCTGTCCAGTAGCGACTATCCACACTTTGCCCCGCTGATCCATCGACTGCACGAGGTGTTTCGCCCGCTTGGCGTGAACATCAGCGTGCCGAGTTTACGAGTCAACGATCAACTTCGCACGTTGCCTCAATTGATTGGCAATGACCGCCGCAGCTCGCTAACGCTGGCACCCGAGGTGGCACGTGACGACATGCGAGAACAGATCCGCAAAAAGATCAAGAACAGCGATCTAATCGAAGGCTGCCGCGTCGCGTTCCAGAACAACTACGATGCGGTGAAGTTGTACTTCATGTGCGGTTTGCCGGGTGAACGCCCAGTCGACCTCGATGGCATCGTCGACTTGGCCGAAGAAATCGCGACGGTGGGCAAACAGGTCAAAGGCCGCTACCCCCGCGTGACCGCGTCGGTTTCCAACTTTGTTCCCAAGGCACACACGCCGTACCAGTGGAACGGGATGCAGCGTCGCGAGTATTTCAAATGGGCTCACAAATATCTTTGGCACCGCCGCAAAATTCGCAGCGTGAACATCAAGTGCCATGACATCGAAACCAGTCTGTTGGAAGGAGTGCTCAGCCGAGGCGATCGCCGCACCGGGAAAGTGGTCCGTTTGGCATGGGAGCGTGGTGCTCGCATGGATGGATGGACCGAATACCTCGATCCCGAGCGATGGTGGTCCGCGATCAAAGATGCCGGATTGGACGTCGAGCGACAAGTCCATGACAAGTATGAAATAATGGACAAATTGCCGTGGGATCACGTCAACGTCAAATTCGGCCGTGCGTATTTAGAAAAAGAGCAGGGCAGGGCAACGGTGCAGTTGGCCGCCATGGCCGACGCAACGTAGCGGGGGATAAATTTTTTAGCGGTAGGGCGATTGCCTGGACTGCTCAAATTTTGAAGTTGACAAAGGATTTCGGGGGCAAGTTTTTGTTCCGGAAAATTCCTCCGTTACCTCGCCCCGACGAGGATACTGCTGACGTAGTGTGTGTGTGTCTTGGGCGCCGTACTGTCACCTCTCCCAAACGCAGTTTGGGAGAGGTCGAGCAGAGCCTTCAGCGATGCTCGGGTGAGGGCGTCCGAGCAAGTTGAGTTCCACTTCACGCTAAGTTGCGCGGTCGGCCCTCACCCGAACGAGGCCTAAAGGGCCCGTTCGACCTCTCCCAGCTTCGCCGGGAGAGGTGACAGAAAACTAGCGCAACCCAAGACCACAACAATACCAAAGTTTTTAGCGGCCCAGTAAAAACACTCCGGTTCCCTAACCGTACTACGGCGTGACTCGCTCGATTTGCAATTCCTTGAACCGGACCACATCATTGAGATCCCATTGCTGTACCGCAGAGCAAATCACCACCATCGTGTGAATCCCCTCAGGAACAGAAACCTTTGCATGAATCGCTCGCCACGACTCGGGTGAGCCATCCTCGGGAAACGCGACGACGTTGTGCGAGTTTGATTCCAACCACTTGTCATCTGCCGTTTTGAACTGGACCGCCAGACTCGTGAGAGCACGACCGGTTTGCTGAACGCGAACCGAGATGCGGAATTGCTCACTGGGCTGGACCGTCACCGTCGCCAACCCCGCTGCTTCTGCGGCACCGCGGATTCTGACAACATTTTCAGTGGCGTTAACGTCACCGGAGGGCGTGTCCGCCATCGGTCCATTACCCAACCAAGTCGACCACTCAACCGACACATCATTTTGCGTCGCACCACGATGATCCGGCAATGACAATGGCTGCAGCTCCGCTACCGGCCGAGTTCCTGTTGCCTCAACCACTTGGCTCAGCACGACGTCACAGCCTGGAATCAAAGTCCGCCATTCGGGATAGACATCTTTGCTGTGCCACAATGCCGTATCGCCCGGCTCAGGCCACCATAAATCCACACCAAACCGTCGCCATAGTCGATCGCCGCAGCGAGATTGCGGCGGAATAACGCCAATCGATCGGGGTTCTCGGGCTCGAGCGTATAACGTCCTGCCAGATCTGGATGAATCGCATCCATGTAGATGGGGAAAGCGACTTTCAATTGCCTCGCATACTTGTCACGATTCTCAGGCGACACCAACTGCACCCCGCGGCGGCGAACATCGTCCGCCTCTTTGGCAAAATCATTCGCCGACTTGTGCCAATACGCATACTCACACCCATCATACAGCGTCACGGTGGGCGGCAAGACATCGAGCCAACCATCCAAGAACGCCGGCAGCAACCCATATGAGTGCCCCGACAAACACCAAGATTCATCCGAGCGACCAACCGGAGAGGGGCCACGATAGCGGTGATCACGAATCAGGTAGCTCATTAAAAAGTAGCTTACCAATTCGGCTTCGGGAAACTCGGCGATGACCGCCGTCATCACTTCGCGACCTCGTTTTCGGGCCGCCGCACGATACTCTTCGAACGCATGGTCGATGGCGGCTTCTTGCCGAGCATATTGAAATTGGCGAAACGGTTCGCTGTACGGTTCAGGATCAAACAACAAACCTCGTAATTTACCGCGTTTGGCGATCCGCGCGGCGATTCGCCAATGTTCCACGATCGCAGCCCAGCCATCGTCGTCCAGCCAATCGACGTCACCTGGGTTCGCTTTGACGAGCAGATAAGCCGAGGTCAATTTGCCGACATCGGCATTCAGCAGTGGACAGACGCCAGCGTCAAATGTCAGTGACGACCAATCATCACGACTGTGGGCAGACCAAAACGGATGCGGCATCCCTGCGTCGGGGCGAATATCCAAGACGGCCCCGCTAAACACAGACGATTGCATCGGGGCAGCATCACGAGCAAATTGAGTCGTCGTCGGCGCATTCCAACCGCAGGTGATAATACGTGGCGGATCGGCAAGCAAAATTGACGCACCTAGGCATCCCCAAAGACAGCACCCAATGCGAAAAAGAGGCGTTTGTGTTAACATCGTTTTCCGATTTCACGCGAACTTGGATGACGGTCATCGCAAGATGGACCGTACCGGACAAGGCTAATTTAGCCCATCGCACGAACCAATACTCACAATTACCCCCATCTCACTACGAAAGAATTTAACGGATGAGCGTCGAAAATGAACTAATGGAGCGATCGGGATCCAAGTGCGAATTATGCGGGTCCAGTGAAGGGCTCGTCGTTCATCCCGTGGACTCTGGCAGCGACAACGATGCCGAGAAATGCGTCATGTCATGCAGCGAATGCCACACCCAGCTTAACAACGCAGAGTCAGTCGATGTGAATCACTGGCGGTGTTTGAACGACAGCATGTGGAGCCAAGTGCCAGCGGTTCAAGTGCTGGCTTACCGGATGCTGCATCAACTCCGCAGCGAAAGTTGGCCGCAAGAACTGCTTGAAACGCTTTACTTAGACGATGAAACGAAAGCGTGGGCCGAAGCCGGAATCGTCAGCAATGATGACTCCGAACCGCCAACACTGGACAGCAACGGCACGCAACTTTCCGACGGCGACAACGTCACGTTGATCAAAGAC
>CAXBHV010000608.1:0-5067 GCA_963974855.1 uncultured Rhodopirellula sp.
AGCCACGTTTGGTCGGGTAGGCAGGCCATGTTTCCGCTGAATCGCCATTGCCCTGCAAGCCATATTTCCCAATCAACGCCGTTTTGTAACCAGCGTTTTTCATCACCGTCGCCAGCGTGTGATTGTCGGCCAAGCTCTTGTCGAATTGATTATCTCGCACCTCGGCGTGTCCCTGGTGCACGCCGGTCAGCAGTGACGAGCGACTTGGGGCACAGACCGGAGCCGGGCAATAGTGCTGGCGAAGCTGGATGCCTTCGGCCGCCATTTGGTCGATCATCGGCGTGTGCAGCCGCTTGTCGTGTTTTGATTCGTTTTGGTACAGCACCCCAAGGTCACCCCAGCCCAGGTCGTCGCACAAAATGAAAATCACATTGGGTTTTGATGGGGTGTCGGCTGCCATCGCTACGGGGTGAGGCCAGAGCTGGGCCAGCGTCATCGCGAATAAAAACAGGACAGTCAATCGCATCATTTTGGAGATATCTCTTGTGATCGGAGGTTAAAAATCGTTGTCGTCGATCGTCGCTGGGACCACGGTGTTAATCGGGCCGCATGAGCTTCGGTTGTCATTGTAACTCAATCTCTCCTTGTGGGTTTACATGCGCGCCCTACACTGAACCACTACCTGTTTTTTTGTTTGTATTGATTATCTTGCCGGTTATGACTGAAACTAATTCCGATCTGGCGGACCAACCTCCCCGCAAAATAGCACCGAGCCCGAAATTGTCGGGATTGGGTTTAACATTGGCACTGTTGGCGGCCTGTCTGTTTCCGTTGGCGGGGTTAAGTCTGTACGCGACATTTTATGGTCGGGCCGCGTCGCGATCGCTGCCGGTGGAAGTAACGCTGGACCGCCAAACCGTGGTCGCTCCCGATGGCCGAGGGGGGCTGTTGACCGATGTCGTGGTGATCGTCAACACGGCCGATCATGACATTCCTAATCTGACCGTGAATTTGAACGGCCAGTATTTTTTGTATCGTGATTCACCTCTGCTAAAAGGCGAGACGTTGGTGCTGCCGCAAAGCATTTTTATGACCAAGGCCAACCAGCGATTCGTTCCTGGTCGGTACCCGATCACCGAGGTCACCGTGACGGGGCGACTGCCTAGCAACGCACGTGGGGTGACCGAAGCCCACTTCGAGTAGGACGCTCTACCCTACCCTGCCCTGCCCCACCCTGCCCCTGCGAGAAACCAAACATGCGTACCTTCGCCGCTCGTGCTCTCTATCTGTTGACCGTCTCCGCCATCGTGATCGCGCCGACCGTGGCGATCGGGCAAGGCAGTAAGCAGGATTACGAACGCTGGCAAACGCTAGCCAAGCGGATCAATCAACCGATTTTCGCGGACAAGGTTGATCCGAATTGGAGCGAGTCGTCCGAGGATTCGTTTTGGTATCAAGTCCTCTCATCCGATAATGCATTCCGATACATCGTCGTCGATGCGGTGGCAAAAACTCGCAAAGAGGCATTTGATCACGACAAACTGGTGAGCCTGCTCGCAGCGGAGCTTGGTGAGGAAACGGCGTTATCGAAACCAAAATTGAAGCTGCGATCGTTGTCCTTTGACACCGAATTTACCAAGGCTCGGTTTGAATTTGGCAAGCGAAAGTGGCAATTCGTCCTACCTGCTGGCCCGCTGAGCGAGGTCGATTCGCGAGAAAGCGACCGCGTGGATTCGGATGCCGCAGAAACACTTACTGCCAATCGACAGGTGCAGAGAAGTCGAGATGGCGGTGATCGGACACAGATTCAGTTTGAAAACCGCACTGCCCAGCCCTTGCGTTACAAATGGGTGACCCCGACCGGCGAGTACCGCGACTATGGCGGTGTTGCACCTCAACAAACTGCGTCGATTTCGACGTTCGAGGGGCACAGCTGGATCTTGGAATCTCCAAACGGTTCGATCGTCGCGGCATTTGTCGCCGACGTGTGGCAGTCGCTTGCACGAATCGACGCTGATACACCCCAGCCCAAACCGTTACGGAGTTTGACAAAACGATCGGCACGTTCGGGTCGTTCGTCGCAATCTCGTTCGCCTGATGATTCTTGGCAAGTCGCTTTCGAGAATCACAATGTGGTGCTGACATCAACAACTTCTGGTAAACGAGCCGTTTTGACGACGGGCGGCGATGACAAATATGGATTCGCTGGCCGAGTTTGGTGGTCACCCGATTCTCGCAGTTTTGTCGTGATGAAAACTGAGAAAGTCGACGTGCGAACGATTCCGATTGTCCAGGCAGCACCGAAGGGCTCGATTCACTCCGAATTGCATACCATCAATTATGCGAAGCCCGGTGATGCTATCGATCATCCGCGTCCCGTCCTGTTTCGTGTCAACGAAAACGAGATCGCTGAGACAGCCGTCACGATGATTGACGATTCGTTGTTTCCGAATCCCTATTCGATTAACGATTTTCAGTGGCACGATGACAGCACCTCGTTTTCATTCTTGTACAACCAGCGCGGTCATCAAACGCTGCGTGTGATCTCGGTGGACGCGGAATCTGCGGAGCCGCGAGCGATGATCGATGAACAGAGCGAGACGTTTGTTTGTTATTCGCACAAAACATTCTTGCGGCGGATCGATGCGACCAATGAAGCGATCTGGATGAGTGAACGCTCGGGGTGGAATCATCTGTATTTGATCGATCAAGCCAGCGGCGAAGTGAAAAACGCAATCACCCATGGAGATTGGGTGGTGCGGAGTGTCGAGCATGTGGATGAAGCGAATCGACAAATTTGGTTAACGGTTGCGGGGATCGACAAGGATCAAGATCCCTATCATCGTCATTTGATTCGTGTGAACTTTGACGGTAGCGATCTCGTTCGTTTAACGCGTGGTGATGGAGATCATGAGTGGCAATTCTCGCCCCAGCGTCGCTATCTCGTCGATTCGTATTCGCGAGTCGATCTGCCACCGGTGACCGAGCTCCGAGATGCCGAGACGGGCGAGTTGGTTGTTGAGTTGGAAACGACGGATGCGTCCGAGTTGCTGAAGACCGGATGGCAATTTCCTGAACGGTTTGTCGCCAAAGGACGCGATGGCGAAACCGATATCCATGGGATCATCATTCGTCCCACCAATTTCGACGCGAGTAAGAAGTACCCGGTGCTCGAAGCCATTTACGCCGGGCCTCATTCCGCGTTTGTGCCCAAGCAATTTGGCCGCCATAGCAGCTTGGTTGAAATGGCCGAGCTAGGGTTTATCGTGGTCAAAATCGATGGGATGGGGACCAGTCATCGCAGTAAAGCATTTCATGACGTGTGTTGGCAGAACCTTGGCGACAGCGGGTTTCCCGACCGGATCGCTTGGATGAAGGCGGCTGCGATCGACCGACCTGAAATGGACCTCGCCCGCGTGGGCATCTGGGGCGGCTCCGCTGGAGGCCAAAGTGCCATGCGAGCCCTGATCGCACATGGTGATTTCTATCATGCGGCGGTTGCTGATTGTGGATGTCATGACAATCGCGTCGACAAGCGATGGTGGAACGAACAATGGATGGGCTATCCCATCGGCCCTCACTATGCCGAGCAGTCCAATGTGACCCAGGCTCATCGGTTGCAAGGTGACTTGATGTTGATCGTGGGCGAGATGGACCAAAACGTCGACCCTGCGACGACGATGCAAGTGGTCGATGGGTTGGTCAAAGCGGACAAGGATTTTGAGCTGCTGGTGATGCCCGGCGTTGGCCACGGTGCGGCGGGGCATCCTTACGCTCACCGTCGCCAAGCGGACTTCTTTATTCGTAAATTATGGAAAAACGAACCCCGGTTTTAGATCGTGCTCGCCGCGTTCTATAACAGAGCGGCTAAGCAAACTTCGACATTTCTCGGGCCGCAGAGCAATCACCCCATAACCCGACGCGTCAGCGAGGGACTGAAACAAGATCAAGATTCCCTCGCTTACGCTTCGGGTTGTGAAAAACGCAGCTTCAGAACGGCCCCGTTGGGCTCCTGCCTTGGAACCCGATGTATTGCAGGCTTCCGCCTGCCAATCGAGAAAAGACGAGCGGGGAGAGCCTCAAAAGTAGTGCGTTCCCAGGCAGGAGCCTCGAAACGAGCGATTTTTAGTGGCGTTCACCAAAAAGCGGCAAGAAAACACCTTTTTGCTTTAATTCAACTTGCTTAGGCTAGAACTAGTTTCGTAAACGTCGCGTAGAAGACTTTCAAAATCCCTCCCTTTTCCGTCGCCGATCTGCACTGTTTTGATGAATCTTGTTTCCCGAATCGCGTTGATTGCCTATGTGGTGGGCGGCTGGCTTTTGCCAGCGATGCACCATCATTCAGGGTATTCGCACGCGCAACTCGTCGGGTCGGCAAGTTCAACGTGCTGTTCGGGTCACGGTTGTGAAGCGACGTTTCCGACGCCCGATTCGCATCAAGATCACGGCGACGGGTCGCAATGCTGCCACGACCACGATCATTGTGATGTTGCCGCCGCGAGCAATTCGGCTCCATCCAAGATCCATACTGAAGATGAAGCGGCGGACCAATCCAAAGCGGTCTTATACGCAGTGGATTCGGGCGATCCTCACGCTTGCGTCGGGCTGTGTGCCCTCTGTGCAGCCCAAAGTTTAATCGGTCAAACCGTCGCCAATGCGTCGTCTTCGCTCGGCGAGATCACCCTGGTCGATCGCATCAGTTTGACCGGAAACGGCTGGCCGTTACGCGTTCAACGCGGCGGCATCTCTTCTCGCGGTCCTCCTGCGATTCTTTAAAGACTGTCTGTGCCGCGTGTGGCACGGACCCCCATCTTTGATTTTGCATCTGCATTTTGGTGCTGATGCTTGCTTGATGTTTCCACCGACGCTCTGCCGTGCGCTGGAATTTCGATCCGGTCTTTTTTTGAATCATTTAATCTTTCTTGAATCGTAGAGAATCACAATGAACACCTGTTATGTCTTGCACACTCGCAGCCGCCCCCGCCCTTGCGTTATCAGCTCGCGTTCGGGTCACCCACGTCTCGCTTTTACCTTGGTCGAATTGTTGGTCGTGATCGCGATCATCGGGGTCTTGGTTGGATTGCTGTTGCCCGCGGTGCAGGCGGCTCGCGAAGCGGCTCGTCGGAT
>CAXBHV010000609.1:0-5063 GCA_963974855.1 uncultured Rhodopirellula sp.
AAGGTATTGCAGCAGCCATCCGTACGGACGGACGCTTGATTGCGATCGTTCGCGGCAAAACGAAAGACTATGACCCCGCCTGGTATCCCGAACGTGTCTTTCCGCTCGAGCCGCGGGCATTGTCTTAAGCAGGTGGCAATACGTCATTCGGATTTGCAACCGCGTTGCCGATTGTTCCAAGTGGCCCCCATGATCGGCGAACGAACGTGGCATTGATCGCAACAATCTGGTTAAATTGAGCACGTAGCGAACTCATTTCCACTGGAAACTCTGATGCCACCGAAATTAACAACATTGCTTGCGATTGTGGTGCTGACGACATTTCCCGCGTTGCGGTGCACCGCAGCGGATCAGAAATCGATGGACGTTGGCGATTCAAGGATTGTCAAACATTTGATCGAGCAACTCGACTCGGACAAATTTGGCGATCGACAACTCGCAGCGAACCAACTTCGTTCATTAGGCGAACGTGCGATTGCCGATCTTGCCAAAGCGACCCACAGCGACAGCCAGGAAGTTTCCGGTCGAGCGTTTGAGATTTTGCAGCAGCACCTGCTCGGCAACGACACTCATCTTGAACTTGCTGCCAAAGCGACTTTGCAGTCACTTGCGGAAGGTGACTCCATCCAGGTCGCTGATAAAGCCAAACGTGTGTTGGAATCATCAAGCGGAAGCAACGAATGGGCGAATCCGTTTGGCATAGGTGGAAGAATCGTCGGTCGTCCAATCATTGCCGGTGCCCAAGTCCAAGGCCGAATTCAAATTCAGATCGGGGGCATTAATAATGCGAGGCAGTTGGGACGGACCGTAAAAATTCATTTTAACAATGGGATCAAGTCGGTAGAGATGACCGAAAACAACAAGACAACCAAAGTCGCGGAACAGGCCGACGGCAGCATCGAAGTGACGGAAATCGTCGCCGGCAACGCGGCCCCCAAACAGACTTACAAAAATGCAGACGAACTGAAGAAGCAAAACCCAGCCGCTCACAAAATTTTCCAGCAAGGCGGCAA
Organism: uncultured Rhodopirellula sp.; assembly: GCA_963974855.1. Classification (GTDB taxonomy): domain Bacteria; phylum Planctomycetota; class Planctomycetia; order Pirellulales; family Pirellulaceae; genus Novipirellula. The sequence goes on from CAXBHV010000609.1 coordinate 1,014, forward strand.
GCCACCCCGAGTTATTGTGCCGCCATTGAATCCGGTTCCCTCCTCAACCAGACGCTCCTGAACCACCGAACTGAACTTTTGACTCGCTCGAGACGTAGGGATCGAGCGGGAGATTAGTGTCGTGGATCGCTCCGCCATCCAACGTGATTACCCGTCGAATTTTGACGTAGCTGCCGTCGCCAGACGGCGGAAATCCACGCTCTGGCGAGCGTAGCCACAACACTAATAAACCGTTCGTCCGCCGCGATCTTAACGCTTCGTCAGCACCCAATTCATCGCTACTGCAAACCGATCTCAACGCATGCATCCCATCGAATCCTGTGTCCGCAATCCAGTCAAAGTCGCCGTCGGTGCGTTGCTGTTGATTCTGTTTGGCATGATCGCATTGATCGGAATGCCGATGCAACTGACTCCCGAGGTCCAAACGCCGACGTTGACGATCGAAACGCATTGGCCGGGGGCGAGCCCGCAAGAAATCGAACGCGAGATCATCCAAGAGCAGGAAGAACAGCTCAAGAGTGTCGAAGGGGTCACCAAGATGACCAGCGAATCGATGGACTCGAGCGGCCGTATCGCACTGGAATTCTTCGTCGGCACGAACATGGAAGAGGCGTTGTTGAAGGTCAACAGCCGGTTGCAACAAGTTCCGGAGTATCCCGAAGAAGCCGACCAGCCGGTGATCTCGACCAGCAATTCATCGGACCGACCGATCGCGTGGTTTATTCTCAGCGCATTGCAGCCGACGCGCGAAGAGATTGAAGCTTTTGCGGACGAGCATCCCGAGCTACGTGAACCGCTGGCCTCCGTGCTTCGCACCGACAATCCAGGGCTGCGACTGCTGCGTCTTCGCCAAATCGCAAAGGATCATCCGAGCATCGCTCCGCTGTTGCCGCCCGATTTGAATGTTCCCGGAATGCGGCGGTTTGCCGAGGACTATATCGAAGCACGACTCGAACGTGTCAACGGCGTCTCCAACGCCAACGTGCTTGGCGGTTTGACCGACGAGATGCAAGTCATCATCGATCCTCAGAAATTAGCCGCCCGCAGCTTGACCATCGACGACGTCCGCAGAGTGCTTCGCAACCAAAACCAAGATACTTCGGGCGGTGATTACTGGGAAGGCAAACGGCGCTACGTCGTTCGCACGCTGAATCAATTTCGCAATGCGGATCAAGTCAAATCGCAAGTGTTGGCGATCCGTGACGGGGCGCCCGTATTTGTCAGCGACGTTGCCGAAGTCAAATTGGGTTTTAAAAAGCCCGATGGGTTGGTACGCCGGTTTGGCGAATCCGCGATCGCGATCAATGCGCTGCGAGAAACTGGCGCGAATGTTTTGGACGTCATGGAGGGGCTGAAAACAGGCGTCGACGATTTGAATGATGACTTGCTTCGCGACCGCAAATTGCAACTGCTGCAGGTCTATGACGAAACCGAATACATCTACGCCTCGGTGGGACTGGTGAACCAAAACATCGTGGTTGGCGGAACGCTGACGATGTTGGTGCTGATGCTGTTTCTGCACTTGAACGTGCGGACGTTGGTCTTTGTGCCGTTGATTGTCGCTAGCACGGTCGCTTCGATGCTGCTGAGTCCTTGGTACGGTTTGGTCACCTTAACTTTGATCATCGTAGCGGGGTTCTGGTTCGCTCGCGGCGCTTTGGTTGTCGGGATGGCGATCGGCACCTTCTTGCTATTGAATCTATGGGGCCGTTCGCTGAACGTGATTAGTTTGGCGGGGATGGCGTTCGCTGTTGGCATGTTGGTCGATAATGCCGTGGTGGTACTCGAAAATATCTATCGTCATTACCAAGACGGGCGTTCACCGTATGATGCGGCGTATCGCGGAACCAAAGAGGTGTGGGGAGCGGTGTTGGCATCGACGTTGACGACGTCGGCGGTATTTTTGCCGGTCTTATTTGTCGAAGAAGAAGCAGGCCAATTGTTTCGCGACATCGCATTGGCAATTAGTGCGGCGGTTGGTTTGTCATTGATCGTCAGTATCACGTTGATCCCCACGGTCACGGCCCGGTTACTTACCGAGAGACCCGAAAAATCGAAATCAAAGTCGCAACCTAAGCCTGCGCCGCATGGACTGCAGCGTGTGTCCGAAAAGATCGTCCATCCGATTCTGTGGTTCAGCTCGCTGTTTGTTTCGATGGTGGTCGGCGCGAACCGAATGATTCAACAGAGCTTGCTGCGGCGGTTGGCATTGATCGCGGTGCTGCTGGCTGCCACAGTGGGGCTGAGTTACGCGTTGTGGCCGAAGGTCGAATATTTGCCGACCGGCAATCGCAACTTGGTGTTCGGCATCATCTTGCCGCCGCCTGGATACAACCTGGATGAACTTTCGAGCCTCGGTGAAACCGTCGAAGAGCACTTAAAACCCTACTGGGACATCGATCCGGATGATCCGGCGGCGAAAGATCTCGAATTCCCAGCCATCTTTGACTTTTTCTACGTCGCTCGCGGACGACAAGTTTTCTTGGGCGTGCGGTCGGTCGATCCGCAGCGAAGCGGCGAACTGATCCCGTTGATCCAAAGCGTGCGGCCCAAATTGCCCGGCGCGTTTGTGATCGCCAAACAATCGAGTTTGTTTGAGCAAGGCTTGACTGCGGGCCGCACGATCGATGTCGAAATCACCGGCCCCGAACTCGAGAAATTGGTCGGGATCGGTGGTCAAGTTCTCGGCCAAGTAATGGGAGGGATGGGCGAACCGGTGATCCCCAATGCCCAAGCCCGACCGGTGCCTAGCTTGGACCTCAGTAATCCCGAAACTCACGTGATTCCCTACCTGTTTCAAACCGAACAAATGGGTGTCAACGCGTCGAGTCTGGGTTACGCCGTGAACGCGTTGGTCGATGGTGCCTTTGCCAGCGATTATTACATCGGTGGTGACAAGATCGATCTGACGATCGTGGGAACCCCTGATCAAGCAGGTTCGATTCAGGATCTCGAGTCGTTGCCGATCGCGACACCGAGTGGTCGTTTGGTGCCACTAAATTCGTTGGCTCGGATCGAATCGTCCAGCGGTCCCGAGCAAATCAATCATCGCGAGCGACAGCGGGCAATCACGATCGAAGTGTCTCCGCCGCCCGAGATGGCATTGGAGGACGCGTTGCAGCGGATTGAAACGCAAATCATTGATCCAATTCGTGCGTCGGGGCAACTCGATGGCGGTTACCAGATTGCATTGTCGGGGACCGCTGACAAGCTGCGTGATACGTGGTTGGCGTTGCGCTGGAACGTGCTGCTGGCGTTATTGATTACCTATCTGTTGATGGCGGCGCTTTTTGAGAGTTGGATTTATCCGTTTGTAATCATCATGAGTGTTCCGTTAGGTGCCGTCGGCGGGATCCTAGGGCTGAGGATGCTGAGCGTTTACTTGACTTGGCAGGGGCTGCCGCCGCAAGCTCTTGATGTGTTAACGATGTTGGGATTTGTGATCCTGATCGGCACCGTTGTAAACAACGCGATTCTGATCGTGCATCAATCGCTCAACTTGATGCGAGAAGAAAGTTTCAATTCACGCGATGCGATTCTGGAAAGCGTTCGCACGCGGGTGCGTCCGATTCTGATGACCACGGCAACGACGGTGCTCGGGTTGTGCCCTTTGGTGTTGTTCCCCGGTTCCGGCAGCGAGCTTTACCGCGGTTTGGGCAGCGTTCTATTGGGCGGATTGCTTGTGTCGACGATTTTTACGTTGGTGTTTGTGCCGTCGTTGTTCCGAATCTTCATGGACATCAAGGAGTCGTTCGGACAAGGCGAGAAATCAAATTATCCAGATGCGTCGTCGAGTGACGACGATTCGCAGGAAACGCCCGCCAAGGCTCCGGCGCACTCCGCCGCCCATGTAATGAGTTGAGGGGCGTGGCTCAGTGGCGGCCTGTTTGTCGTTTCACACGTTTCACCTCCCCGAAACTTGTTTTGGGGAGGTCAGAGCGAGCGGCAGCAAGTTCTGGGTGGGGGCTCGGTGTGTTAGCGATGGACCGTGCAAGCACAGTGCAACCAGCCCTCCCCGGCCGCTATCGCGTCCGACCCTCCCGCACACGG
>CAXBHV010000610.1:0-5057 GCA_963974855.1 uncultured Rhodopirellula sp.
CAGCGAGCGCTGCGGAATTTGATAGCGGGGGAGTTCGCGGGGGATATCTACCCGGTCAATGCAAATTACAAGGAACTCGAGGGGCATCGCTGCTATCCCTCGCTAGGTGACGTTGTCGCCGATGGGGGTGCCAAAGTCGATCTTGCCATCATCTGCACGCCAGCAGCCAGCGTGCCTAACGTCGTGCGGCAGTGCGGTGAAGCGGGTGTCTTAGCAGTCGTGATCCTGTCGGCTGGTTTTCGCGAAGTGGGCAGCCAGGGCGAACAAATCGAGGCCGAGATCCGAAACACGGCCAAATGCTTTGAAGGCATGCGAATCATTGGCCCCAACTCGCTCGGTTTGATGTCACCGTACCATCAACTGAACGCCAGTTTTGCTGCCGATGTTGCAACACGTGGACGGGTCGCATTCATATCCCAGTCCGGAGCACTGTGCGCCTCGGTGCTCGATTGGGCGGCCCAAGAGGGAATTGGCTTTTCCCATTTTGTCTCCATTGGCAACATGCTAGATGTCGGTGTCGCCGACTTGATCGACTATTTCGCCCAGGATCGATGGACTGATTCGATCATTTTGTATGTGGAATCCATTCCGCACGCTCGCCAATTCATGTCCGCGGCTCGCGCATTCACTCGCAACAAGCCGATCATTGTGTACAAGGCCGGCCGTTTTGACGAATCACAAAAGGCGGCCGCGACGCACACAGGTGCAATGATCGGTTCGGACAACGCCTACGAAGCTGCACTGACTCGCGCCGGCGCCGTCCGCGTTTGGGAGTTGGCGGATCTATTCGATTGTGCCGAATTGCTGGCGGGTCAAGAAACGCCGGAGGGGCCTCGGCTTGCGATCGTCACGAATGCCGGCGGACCAGGGGTGATGGCGACCGATGCGCTGCTGCATCGCAATGGAACGCTGGCTGAGTTGAGCGAAACGAGTCTCGAGAAACTCGATGCTTTGTTGCCTGCGGCTTGGTCTCACGGAAATCCGATCGACGTTCTAAGTGACGCGGATGCTTCGCGTTTTGGTGATGCGGTCGCGGTTGCACTTGCTGACAAAGACGTCGATGGCGTGCTGGTGATTTTGGCGCCGCAGATCTGGACTCTGCCGCTAGAAACCGCAAACGCTGTAATCGAAGCGGCCAAGCGATCACGCAAACCGGTGCTCACAACGTGGTTGGGCGGGTTGCGTGTGCAAGCAGGGATCGAGCAGTTGAGACAAGCCGGCGTTCCCACGTACGCGACGCCGGAGAAGGCGGTCGCGTCGTTCATGTACTTGGTCCAGTACGCTCGCAATCGAAGCATGCTGTACGAGACGCCTCGTTCCGTGCCGATCGGATTCCAAATCGATCGTGAGCGTTTGCAAACAATCTTCCGCGAGCGAACTGCGGCCTGTGATAGTGGACCCGACGTCTATGAAACGCTATCGGAAAACGATTCAAAAACGATGCTCGACGCATACGGGATACCGGTCTGCAAAACCATTCCTGCGGGCGACCAAGCAACGGCAATTCAGATTGCCGACCAGATCGGATATCCGGTGGTAATGAAAATCCACTCACCTTCGATTGTGCACAAAAGTGATGTGGGTGGCGTTGCATTAAATTTGATTGACCGCAATGCCGTGGCCAAGGCGTATGACCAAATCACGGCACAAGCCAAGCAACTGCGTCCTGACGCGAGGATCGATGGGGTTACGATCCAACGAATGAAGGTTGGCCCGTTGGGACGAGAGCTGTTTGTCGGTGCAAAGCAAGGGCCGGTGTTTGGCAGTGTGTTGATGGTAGGATTGGGAGGCACCGCGACCGAATTGCTGTGGGACCGGACCTTTGAGTTGCCGCCGCTGAGCGAGCGTCTGGCGCGGCGGATGCTCGAGTCGCTGCGTGCTTGGCCGCTGTTGGGTGCTTATCGCGGGCAAGCCCCCGTGGATCTCGATCGCTTGATCGAAGTGCTGATGCGGATCAGCTACCTGGTGGCCGATGCCCCTGAAATCATGGAACTGGACGTTAATCCGTTGTTGGCGACACCGACCGAAGTGATCGCGTTGGATGCGAGAATTGCGTTCCAGAGAGATGCCGTGTTGCATCCACGTTCGCCCTATTCCCACCTCGCGATTTGTCCCTACCCGACTCAGTACACTCGCCCACTAAAACTTCCCGATGGCACCGATGTTTTGCTGCGAGCGATTCAGCCCGAAGACGAACCGATGTGGTGTGAATTGATTGCGGGCTGTTCGGCAGAGTCGATCCAAATGCGTTTTCGTTACATGTTTCGATCGGCGACGCACGACTTGGCTTCACGTTTTTGTTTTAACGATTACGATCGCGAGATTGCGATTGTGGCCGAACTGAATCGCGACGGACGCAAGATGCTGGCCGGCGTTGGACGCTTGGTGGCCGATGCGGACCATCAAGATGCCGAATTCGCGGTTCTAGTGGGCGACGCTTGGCAAGGATGTGGCCTGGGTGCCGCGTTGATGGATTACTGTTTGCAGATTGGCCAACAAATGCGATTGAAACGAATCGTTGCGGAAATCGCCCCGCAAAACCGCCGGATGCTGGACATGTTCACCAAACGAGGCTTTACACTCAATCGGCTCATCGCCTCGGACGTTGTCGTCGCCAAGAAAGAGCTGTAATCGCATCGCGTCCTTTCGCCGATTGTAAGCAGGTAGGCAGGAATCATTGGGGTAAATCCCGTTAGCCGTTTGAGCCAACGCTGTGAAGCATTTCGTTTGGTCGCTAACCCCGGTTCAGTCCCGAATCCGTGGCTATCGGGCTGTTGATTTCATCGAAATGCAATTCACATAAGTGAGCCGTGGGCCGTAAGGCACCGGGTAGTGCGTGGGACCCGGCCGCTCACGCGCGAGCGGCTCACTAATTCAACAACCCGCTGACGCCCAAAGGCCAATTTACTGAAAGACTCCGGCCTAACTGCTTATTTCCATTGCGACTCGCAATCGATTCGTCCATTGCAGCGGTGCGAAAGTCGAACTTAGTTTTCTTCCATTAACGTCTCAAGGTGATTGCTAACGCTTTCGGCTAACGCGTGTGGGTTATAGCCTCCCTCCAGAACGCTGACGATACGTTCGCCAGTGTATTGTTTGGCAACCGCCATGATGTCTTCGGTGATCAAGGTAAAGTCTTCGCTTGACAGGCCGAGTGAACCAATGGGGTCGAGTCGATGGCTGTCGAACCCGGCACTGACCAATAGCAATTGCGGCGAAATTTTTTCCGCAAGACTAAACATTGCATCGCGGAACTTCTGACGCTGGATTTCGGGTGAGGTTGCAAATTCGATCGGTAAGTTGACGGTCATGCCAATCGCTTCGCCCAAACCGGTTTCTTCCTCTGTTCCGCTGTAGGGATAAAGCGGGGATCGGTGCATCGACAGAAAACCGACCTGAGGATCCGCATAAAAGATATCCTGAGTCCCGTTGCCGTGGTGAACGTCAAAGTCGACGATCATGACCCGCTCGAGCCCCATGGTTTGGGTCGCCACCCGGGCGCCGATGGCGATGTTGTTGAACAAGCAGAATCCCATTGCCTGGTCGGAAGTGGCATGATGGCCTGGAGGTCGGAGCAGGCAAAATGCGTTTTTATCTTCGCCAAGAATCACACGCCGCACGGCATCGGCGACCGCACCGGCGCCCAGCGTCGCAGCATCGTAGGACCGCGGGCTGACGACGGTGTCTTCGTCAATCGCCCCACCCCCACTTTCGGCTAGACTGCGAACCGCTTGGATATGGTCGGCGGTGTGCACTAGCCTGAGCTGTTCCATCGCGGCCGGCTCCCATGCGGGCCGCGTGCAATGGGCATCGAGTCCTAGAAAACTCAACCGCCGCATCACCGCAGCGAGCCGTCCCGGATTTTCGGGATGCTCGCCGGTTTCGTGTTCCTGAAACAGATAGTCGTAATAAAGTAGTGTCATAAGCCTTAGGATCCCTTCGCGTGCGTTCATTATGCACTGAGAATCTTTGGATTGTCACTTGGCTTACCGGTGATAGGTGAGTACACTTCGCACTGAAACCCCTGTGTTTCGTAAAGATTTACTGGGGCTGATGGTCGAAAATAAGCGAGTAACGTTGATTTTTCGAGTGAGAGCGGAGTTTTTTGATTCCGGGAGTCTTACTTGAAACAGAAGCGTTTTTCGGCCAAACGGGATTTCTGATTGCAGAGTTGGACCCTCTTGCTACCCCGTAAAATGGGTGCCGGCACATTCGCCGCACAAAATTGCTGCCAACTATCGGTTGTGTTAACCGCTCTGGAAAGCTGCCGGCGTCGACGATTCGGCGCTCCGGATTCTGTGACTTTCTTGTTTGTCCAGAGTTATCGCCCTCCCGGGCGGTCAAACGTTTCCAACTGTCTGTACTTTCGCGTTCCTGTTTTGGAACGTGGGATTGAGACTCGCGGATTCTAACACAACGATTACTCCATCCCCCTTTTAGACCGACGCGGTTGCATTGAATGCCGAGTGTGGGTCGAGCCTGTTCCGCAACATGTGGGTAGGCAGTGAGGCGTCGATGGATCCCCAAAAACAATCTTCCTAGGAAAACTTTTTTGAAGACTTTTGACGAACTCGATTTGATTGCTCCCCTGAAACGCGCAATTTCCGACGAGAAGTACACCACGCCAACCCCCATCCAAGCTCAAACCATTCCCGCAGCACTCGAAGGACGCGACGTCCTTGGATGTGCCCAAACGGGTACCGGAAAAACGGCTGCGTTTGCTCTGCCGATTCTGAACCAGATCGGTGGCGAGCATCGCAAAGCGACTCCCAATCGACCGTTGGTGCTCGTGCTCGCTCCGACGCGTGAGCTTGCGATTCAAATCGGTGAAAGCTTTGCCACCTACGGCAAACATCTTCTTTTTCTAAAGACGCGACATGAGTACAACCACCACAAACATGAGCCTGATCCAACCGGCGATTGGAGTCACAGTCGGCCCAACGTGGAGCAGTGAACTCAACACCTCGCTTGGTCTCATAGACACCCATGATCACACGTCTGGAAAAGGTGTTCAGATCACACCGTCAGGTCTCAACATCAATGCAGATCTGGAGTTC
>CAXBHV010000611.1:0-5055 GCA_963974855.1 uncultured Rhodopirellula sp.
CGACGGATCCTTACTTTGACGGCATTGAATTTTGCCGGGTCGTCGAAGTTCAATTCCGATTGGCCCGAACCAAATTCGTAATGGCCAATGCTCACGTCGACGTTTGGTGCCACCGATGCCACGCTTCCTAGGACGGGATTTGCCGATGTGAAATCGGACGCGACGTTGCGTGCACGCGTTGTTATTTCGTTGATGTCTTGCGAGCTGGCGAATTCGACGACTGCAGCATGAGCCGTAGCATCTGCGGTGCGTTGAACTTCCGTTCGTGCCAATGCTAAATAGCCGGTGTCGATGGCGAAAGCCACCATTCCGAACATGATCACAATCAAAACGGCTGCCAAGACCGCAATGGCCCCTTTGCGGTTTTGGCGATTGCCCATTTTCTTGGGCGTTTTTTGAAATTCCGTTGGCGAGTCAATCATTGATGCGGACATCATATTACCGTGGAATGCTCGTCTTCACTGTTGGCGGCCTGGCGACCTCGCATGAGGCCCATAGCTTTGCGTACCAATCTCACGACTGGGTTGCCGTTGTCGTTGTAAAGACGTCTAAGGATAGTTTCGTTACTATTGACATAGCTTGCCCCCCGTCCCAAAGGTTGACTTATTCTGCGTTGAATCGACTAGATTCAGATTTGGTGGTGCGCACAATCGGCACAACCGGACGCTAGAAAACATTGCGATCGCTACCCCCCGCAATACATTGCAATCTTCAGATGATGACTTATTTCGGGAATGAAATCCCGTAGCAACATTCGACGACTCTCATGCGATGAATTGCGTGCGGTGAATTGCGGTTGCCGATATTACAGTCGGACCGGAAACACAAGCACGAAATCAAACTTACGCATCTCCAAATCTGAGTACGACGGTGGATAGTAAGTCGTATCTAGTTCGGAACCCCAGCGTGGATCCAACGGCTTTGCTCGCCTGAAAAGGCGGATCCCCCCAAGTAGGTAGTGTTGCGATGCGATACCGTTAGAAGCGTCAATCTTCACAAATCTTTAAAGGCAAATCGACGCAATTAGCAAAACCAGTTCAGCCGCTCTACAGGAATCGACATAGCGTTTAGGTTGAGTTACCATCACGGGCCGCGTGGTTGGTTGAATTGCCATCGCTCGTGAGACATTAGTCTCGCCCCCTCTCTGCCTTGTCGTCTTTTCTTAATCTGTCAAAGGTGTTTCCATGAGATTCTGGCGCTACAAATCCGTTTCATCACAAGGCGGGAAACACGTTAGACGGCGATTTGGAATCGAGATGTTAGAGCAACGGTGGTGTATGGCTGCTGCGGTTCCAGCCTTTGAAAGTATGCCGGGTGCGGCACACACCGTGTACTTAGATTTCAGTGGCCAAACCGTTGAAAACACCAGCTGGAACTCATACTACAACCAAACAACACTCGTCGCGAAACCATTTGATATTGATGGTGATACCAACACATTTAGCGCAACGGAACTATCGCGCATCGAAGAAGCCTACTTGAGAGTTGCCGAAGACTTTCGCCCATTTAATGTCAATGTAACCACCGTGGAACCCGCTTCGGATCGTCTGCAAAAATCCACAAGCACTGATCCATTTTGGGGCGTGCGTGTCATCGTGACGAATGAAAGCACGATGGTCGACGATCCAAACGAAATGTGTGGGTGTGGAGGCATCGCGTATATCAATAGCTTTAATAGCAACATCGATATGCCCGTCTGGGTATTTACCAGTGGTGGTAAGAGCATTGCCGAAGCAGCGAGCCATGAAGTGGGTCATGCTCTCGGTTTATCCCATGACGGCACATCCACTGCAGGCTATTACAGCGGTCATGGATCTGGCGACGTTGGCTGGGCTTCGATCATGGGAGTCGGATACTACAAGAATGTTACCCAGTGGGACGATGGAACCTTTTACGACAGCACCAACACTGGTTCGAGCGCGAATTATGGCAAGGGTGCAGATGATTTAGTTGTGATCACGACCTACAACGGATTCGGATACCGAGCCGATGACAATGGCAATACCTCGGCCACTGCTTCACCTTTGTCCGTCGCAGGAACAGTCGTCCTTGATTCGGGAGTCATTGAGCGAACGGATGACGTGGATGCCTACTCGTTTACTACGGGAGACGGTCCCATCTCGTTAAACATCAATTCCTTTTCTCCTGGCCCGAATCTCGACATCCAAGCAGACATTTACGATTACAGCAACCGCTTGATTGCGACGTCCAATCCAACGTCTGGATTGAATGCCTCCTTCGCGATGACACTACCGGCTGGACAGTACTATTTGCTCGTCCGCGGCGTTGGTGTCGGCGATCCCACAAGCTCGACTCCGACAGGATACAGTAGCTATGGAAGTCTCGGCGCTTACACCATAACAGGCAATATTGTTGATCCAGGACAGGTTGCCCAATTGAGTGTGAACGACATTATCGTAAACGAGGCTGCGGGAACAGCAACGTTTACCGTAACGCTTTCTGGAACCGCGAGTGGCGACGTGACGGTTGACTACGGCACGGTCAGTCAAACGGCATCGGCACCCTTGGACTATACATCTGCGGCCGGAAGTTTGATTTTCCAAGTCGGCGGACCTAGCACTCGTACCGTGACGGTACCAATCAACGATGACAATATCGTCGAAGGAAATGAAACGTTCTCGCTTAATTTGTCGGGGGCTGTCGGAGCGATCCTAGCAGATGGACAGGGCGTCGCGACGATTGTTGACAACGACGCAAATGTCGCGATCGGAAATGCATCCGCTAACGAAGGCAATCTTGCCAAGGGCAAGAAAAACAGCGGGTCGACGTCGCTTAAAGACATGGTTTTCTCAATCACTCTGACCAACGCAGTCGATCATGATGTGACGATGCAATGGTCGACCGCCGACAACACTGCGACCACCGGCGACGGCGACTATGTGGCGGCTAGCGGCACCGCTGTGATCCGCGCGGGCGATGTCGCGACCACGATCGTTGTGCAGGTGATTGGCGACGGCACCAACGAACCCGACGAGACTTTCTTCGTCACCTTGAATACGGTGACTGGAGCAACGGTAACCGATGGTGTTGCAACAGGAACCATCCTTGACGACGATTCATCCAAAGGGGGTGGACGTCCACAAAAGTCAGGCAAATCGTCGCCAGACTCGATTGTGGTCGCGGATGAGTTTTGGTACTTCGAACCGATGGACCATGATCACGGTGATGACAAATACCATGATCTGGAACCGACTGCTCCACATATCGGCCTAGCGATCCAAGGTGCGTTACAAGAAACGGATGAACTGTTGAACCGAGAGACGCGAGACGATCGCTCGGTTCTGTCCACCGATGCGATCGATCAAGTGATGCGGTTGGTTGAATCGCTTCAGTCTGATAATTGGGACTCGCCCCAGGCGACTGCACTCGATCAGTCGGATAATGAAGAGGCCGATAGCCCACAAGAATTGCCTTCGGAATCGCTGACGCAAGATAAAATGGCAATGCTGAAAGACCTTATTTTGGCATAAAGAATCTCGAGGTAATTTGACGTATCGAGGCAACAGCCTTTCGAGTGTTGTTCGCTGCGTCAAAACGATCGGCTAATATCTGCAATCTCTTCGGGATAGATGCTCATGTCGGCGACGCCGACACCCTCTTAGCCATCTGCGGCCGCTGAGCAATCATCACCACAACCCGAAGCGTTAGTTTTGAAGTTGCGCTATTTGCAGTCGCGGAGCGACATATTTCGATAGCCTCAGAACCGATAAAACTTAGACTAAAGCCCAAGGCTATCCCACAAAGTGCCTCCGGCACAAAAACAGCAACTTCAAAACTGACGCGTCGGGTTGTGATTTTCCTTAGCCGGAAGTGGGACCGTCCTGGATGTCACCTAACGCTCCATCCGCGAAAGATACCGGAGGGGGGAAGAAAGCCGGTTGCGATGCTGAAACTTGGCATGTTAAAACGATCCTGGAAGCTTTTCCGTTGCCCTAGCTCGCGAGAACCGATTCGATTGGGCTGATTTGCTTGCTTTGCAAACAAGAACCGTTTAAAACATTAGTAGAGCCCACAGATTCAAACTTGACGTTTAGTCAAGCAAAAACGAAGCTATTCTCATCTTATCCATTTTCGTTCGTTCGACATTGCTGCTTTTCACGACTAGCCACTCTTCACGATTAACCGAGCACTACGATGGTGGATCTTAAGACCAAAGAGATTGACCGACTGATTCTGTCAGCGACCACGGCACGGGATCAGGCGTATGCTCCCCACAGCCACTTTTACGTGGGCGCGGCACTGTTGATGAACGACGGCGCCGTCGTGATCGGATGCAATGTCGAGAACGCGAGCTATTCGATGTGCTTGTGCGCCGAACGTGTCGCAGCATCCTCGGCAATCGCAGCAGGCTATCGCGAGTGGCGAGCGATTGCCATCGCGAGTGTTGGCGGCGTTGCCCCGTGTGGTGCATGCCGACAATTCTTGGCCGAGTTCGGATTAAATTTGCCAGTCATCACCACGGATGTGATCGATGGCTCGTATAAGATCCGGAACCTTAGCCACCTCTTCCCCGAAGCCTTTGATCGGTCGAGTTTGCCGCATCACGCTTAACCGCGATGTTCTATTGCGGACGCCCGATGCGACGCAAATCACTCGCGATGGCTTCATAGATACGCGCGAGCAAGGGACGATTGTCGCGAATCGTCATGCTGCCCAACTGCCCCGCTCGGACTTCGGCGCTCGTGATTGGATCCAGTTTGGTGATGCTCTCAAAATGAGGTTGTGCCATTCGCATCTCACCCGAACCATCCATTGCTGGTTCGATTGCCAAGGGGCCTCCGACCGTTGCCGCAAGTGCTGGATGCATCAATTTGCGGTACGCACGCGGTCGCAGCGATGCAGGTTTGGCTTTGATGGTCAATCCGCCTCGCAATCGCACATGAGATGCCGAGGTCATGCAGGTCGCTAATTGGTAGGCATCAACGTCTTGTTCGGGAACCACAGCCAGCAACTCTTTTTCCTGTGGATCCGACACTCGCAACAACTCGTTTCCGGCGGCGACAAAACGTCCCGGCAGCGATTCAACATGGTTAC
>CAXBHV010000612.1:0-5032 GCA_963974855.1 uncultured Rhodopirellula sp.
AGGCATCGCAACCACTCGCGACGACATCTTCCTGATCAATGTGACCGCGACGGGTGCGACTAGCGCGGCGACGGCGTCGGTGTTTTTTCAAGGCGACGACATTGGTCTGAATACCGCCACATGGCAAGAGCAACCATGGGGTCTGTCGTTGGCCAGCACGACGGCGGTCAGCACGATCACGGTCGACGCCGCCATGACGGGTGACGGGGGATTGAGTATCAATGACGATGGCGGCGACGACGTCTACTTAGTCGCCGATGACGGAGGTGCCATTATCGGGGGGCGTACTTCGATCACGATCGAGGTCCAGTATTCATCGACCGATTCCAACGGGGCACAACCGCTGTTTGCCTATGCATCGCCGTCAACTGATAACGAATTGTTGCTGTACATCGACGGTGCGGGCAATCTTGGACTTTATCTCAACGGTGCACTCGCCACATCCACTGCGATCGATTACCGCACGCTGTCCAACGGTGATATGCAATCGCTCGCGATGACGTGGGACAACGCGGCAGGCAATTGGCAAGTGTTTGTCAACGGCATTTTGATCGACAGCGGCTCGGGACTGAACACCGGTCAAACCTTTGACGCTGGGGGAACGTTGCAGTTTGGACAGGAACAAGACGGCAATGGAACGAATTTTGACACAAGCCAGACGTTTCACGGCACGTTCTACAATGTTCGCGTTTTCGATGACGTTCGCACGGACGCCGAAATTGCTGCCACGTACAAATCGAGTTTGCCGCACGACGAAAGTGGCTTGTTGGCCCAGTGGGATTTTGACCGACTGTCGGCCAATGGCGTGATCACGGAATCGGTCAGTGGCAACAACTTGACGGTCAATCACACCTCCCAGAGTGGTTTCACGACAAGCACGCCGAAGTTGACGTTTTTGCTTGATGAACACGCCGAAACGGGCACCGTCGTGGGCAGTGTGTTTGCCGCCAATGCCGAGCGGGATGCGAAGATTGCGTCATTGTTAGCCGCCGATCCTGATCTGGTTTACAGTGCCGAAACGGGCAAGTTTTATAAAACGATCAGCACGGCAGAGACATGGGTAAATTCGCAATCCGCCGCGATCGCCTCGACACTGAGTGGTGTCTCGGGTGAATTGGTCACGATTCGGTCGGCCGCTGAAAACGAGTTGATCACGGAGTTCCGCAATACTGCCGGTGCGGATCTTTGGATCGGAGCTTCCGATCAAACGATCGAAGGGTCATGGCAGTGGCAAAGCGGAGCATCCGACAATGACCTCTTTTGGTTGGGCGGGTCAACAGGCAGCCGCCAAAACGATGCCTATACAAACTGGATTGCCAACGAACCCAACGCTCCTTCGGCTGACGACGATTTTGCTCGGATCAGCGGTACCGGAGAGTGGGGCGACCGCGACAGCACGTACAGCTATGGTTATGTGGTCCAGTGGGACGCCGACGACGTGCTGGATCAAACCAGTGAGCTGACCTACTCGATTGCGGCGCAGTCGATCGACGGAACATTCGCGATTGATGCCGACAACGGCCAAATCACCGTTAGCGACAGTACGCTGCTTGATACCGAAACCGACACCACGCACAGCGTCACCGTGCGTGTGACGGCCTCCAGCGGGCACTCGTACGACAAGACCTTTGATGTACTTGTCAAGAACGTCAGTGGCGAAGCGGAACAATCGGTGCCAGGCACCCAAACGGTGGCCGAAGATTATCCCGTCGTCTTTGGCGCTGCAACCAGCAATGCGATTACCGTTAGCGATGGCGGCCCCAGCAACAACCGCTTGCAGGTCTCGTTGTCGGTCACCGATGGCATCCTGACTCTGTCACAAACCACGGGATTAACGATCCTGAGCGGTGCCAATGGAAGCGCCACCATGGTGATCCAAGGCAGCGAGTCGGATTTGAATGCCGCACTGGAAGGGATGGTCTTTCAACCGGACGCCCACTTTAGCGGTGCGGTCGATCTGCAGATGACAACATCGTTGATCGCCGACTTGGCAGGTCACTACAACTTCGATGATGGCGATGCACGCGACGACAGTGCCGGAACGTCGCATGATGGCGTAATGCAAGCGGACGCGACCACGGTGGTCGATCCCGATCGCGGCACCGTGCTCAGCCTCGATGGCACCGGCGATGGTGTCGACATCGTCGGCACGATGGGCAGCTCGGCCAATGCGACCTTGGCAGCCTGGGTCAACCTGGATACCCCAGGCTCTCAAGGCTCGGAAGTCATTAGCGTGACCGATTCGCTGGTGCTACGGCTCGATGAAAACGGCAACGGTGTCTCGGGCGTCTACTATGACGGCAGTTCATGGGTCTCGATTGGATCGGGCCGATTCATTGCGGGTACAGGTTGGCATCATGTCGCATTTTCGTTTGACGACACCAACAATGTGCAGACGCTGTACATCGATGGCCAGCGGGTGGCGATGACTCAGTCGACGGCCAGCATCGTTTATGATGATTTCAGCAAAACGACCATCGGGCATCATGCCAACGGATCGGCGATCTACGACTTTGACGGATTGATCGACGACGCACGCATCTACAACCGTGCGCTTTCGGCGGATGAGATCCGCAACCTGGCGTCCGACAACGATTCCGCAGTCGACACCGTCACGATTGACGTGGTCCCTCTTAACGACGCGCCGGTGTTCGGCAGCGACGGCGATGGCAGTACGACACTACCGATTCCGGGAAGTCTATTCGATCTCGGATTCAGTAGCGTGGTCCAAACCGATGGCAAGATCGTGATGGTGGGGTCGTCGTACTTTGCGGACAACGACATCACGGTGGTCCGATTCCACACCAATGGCGAACTCGACTTGACGTTCGGCGGAGGCGACGGAATCGCGACGCTTGACGCCGGCGGCAGTGAACTTGCCGTCGATGTCGCATTGCAATCTGACGGAAAAATTGTGGTTTTCGGCTCCTCCGACAATGACCTGCTCGTTGCTCGCTTCACCGTTGCCGGAGTGCTCGACGCTACTTTCGATAGCGATGGCTACACAATCACAGACGTCAATGGAATCGACTCGGCGTCAGAAATCGCCATCCAAAGCGATGGCAAAATCGTGGTCGCCGGAAACACCGATGCAGGCGGCAACAATTTTTCGGTGGTGCGTTACAACACCGACGGATCGCTGGACACGACCTTCAGCGGCGATGGAAAAGTCGAAATTGATTTCGGGGCTAGCTCGGACGACGTTTCCAATTCAATCCTGATTCAAAGCGATGGAAAAATCGTTGTCGCCGGAAAAAGCAACAACCAATTTGCGTTAGCACGTTTGACAAGCAGCGGTCTGTTGGACACCAGTTTCGATTCGGACGGACTGTTAACAACCGACTTTGGTGTAGGCGACGAGACCGTCAGCGGATTGGCTCAACAGACCGACGGCAAGATCATCGCAGCAGGAACCGCTAATCTCGATTTTGCACTTGCTCGCTACAACACCGACGGGTCGCTCGATAACACGTTTGACGTTGATGGGCTGCAAACCTCGGACTTGGGTGCCACCGAACGAGCATATAGCGTCGCGTTAACCGCGACGGGAAAAATCGTGGTATCGGGCGTGACCGACCTGATGGGCAGCAATGATGTGATGCTGCAGCGGTACAACGCCGACGGCAGCCTGGACACCAGCTTTAACACCGTGGGCACCGTCATTACGGTGGTCGACGCCACGCAAGAGTACGCATACAACGTGCAAGTGCTCTCCAATGGATCGATCTCCGTTGCCGGGAACATGCAAAATACCGGTTTCTTGCTGAACCAGTACAACGAGGACGGCAGCCTCGACACGAATTTTGCCCCCACTGCCAATTTGATCGACGCGAATCCGACCTATGTCGAAGGTTCCGCGGCGATTGTCCTGGACAGCAGCGTCAGTGTTTTTGATCAAGAACTCAGTGATCAAAATAATTTCAGCGGGTCCACAATCGCCCTGCTTCGCCGCGCAGGAACCAACGCCGAAGATGTCTTTGGATTTAGCGATGGCAATGGGCTGAGTGTTTCTGCCGGATCGTTATACAAAAACGGTCAAGTCATCGCGACGTTCAATATCACGACGCCGGGTTTAGTCGTGATCACGTTTACGGATGCCAATGGCGAAACACCCACGCAAACCGATGTTAACAACGTCTATCGGCAAATGACCTATGCCAACAGCAGTGACACGCCGCCAGCCTCGGTCGAGTTGCTTTGGTATTTCGTCGATGGAAACGCGGGGGGACAAGGCTTCGGTTCAAGCTTCTTCGTTACCGACGTGATGACCGTCAACATCACTGCCACCAACGATGATCCGACAAACGCGGGCAGTCTGCCAAGTGACATCACGGTGACCGAAGAAGTCAGCAGCAATGTGGATCTGTCTCAGATCGACCTGAGCGATGCCGATCATGGCGGCGGCGATCTAACGGTAACATTGACGACATCCACCGGCGGGAACTTGTCAGCGATTAGCGGCGTCACGATCGGTGGCAGTGGCACGGGCGTATTGAGCTTGACCGGTACGCTGGCCGATTTGAACTCCTACCTCGATACCGCCAGCAACATCAAGTATCTACACTCAACACCTGATCAAGCCGGCGACGATGCTGACACGATTACCGTGGTCGTCAATGACAACGGCAATACCGGCACCGGAGGTGGCAGCGACATCAATCTCGGCAGTGTCAACGTCGACATCACCAACGTGAATGACGCCCCGGTTATCACCAGTGATGGTGGCGGCGACACCGCTAACATCAATGTCGACGAGAATACGACCGCGGTCACCATTGTCACCGCGAGTGATGCCGACTTGCCGTCGCAAACGTTGACTTACAGCATCTTCGGCGGTGCCGATGCTGCTAAATTTAACATCAACAGCGCCGACGGCACGTTGATCTTTGTCGCCGCTCCCAACTTTGAATCGCCCGCGGATGTGGGCGGCGACAATGTCTATGACGTGATCGTGCGAGTCAGCGATGGCACGTTTACCGATGATCAAGCGATCGCAGTAACCGTCGTGGACGTCTCGAACGTTTTGGTCGTT
>CAXBHV010000613.1:0-5032 GCA_963974855.1 uncultured Rhodopirellula sp.
CGTGCAACAACAACCAAGGCGACGTTTCGGTCGCCGCAGAAGTACGGACTGGGTGCCCGTTGACCCAAAACCGAACCGTATCCGCTTGCTTCTCAATGGCACGACGATTGAGCTCGAACCGACGATATCCCTCCCATCCGACGTCGAGTCCTCCATAGCCCACGTAATTATCATCGCGACTGCCGGTCGCAAGCTGCTCCATTTCAAAGCGAAAATCGCCGCTAATCGGATAGCGGAATAAAATCGACGAGGGTCCGGCGGTTGCCTGCGTCAGATGCCCTTCATGCATATACCAAAGTGAATTTCCTGGTATTCGAATCCAGTCCTGATTTAGCTGAGAGGATTTTATATTTGGCGCCGCACCAGAACGCAGCTGAATTTCTCGCGACAGCTGTGTGAGCGAAATCGGGACCGAATCGGATTTGTCCAGCAGCGTCGAAATCGTATCGACAAGCGTGGCGTGTGATTCGGAGTTCGCAGCGACGGCGGCAACAACGACGGCTTGCATTGCGCTGGAATCGGGTTCTGTTTTCAGTCTTTGGATCCAAGCGTCTTTTCGATCCTCGATGGTCGTTGCATCCACCCCCCGTGCCCCGGCAATCGAAAGCAGCAGTGTGAGATAGTCTGCGTTGGCGCCCGTCCTCAGGTTCACTTGCTGATTCAACTCGTGCAGACGTCCGATTTCTTTGGCTGTGTCAACCAATAACCATGCGGAGCTAAAAAGCCCTTTTACCTCGCCAATGCTAGGAATTGCAAACACATCGGATTGAGGTCGTTTCCCAATCGCACGTGCGAATTCACGTGGCGGAGCTTCGACATTGCAGAGGCACGCTAAGCAAGCGACATCCTCTGTCTCTGAATCCGGCAGCGTGAAATCTTTGAGTATTTCATAACGCTCGTCGGCGGACAGTTGCAGCAAATGCCGGTTGATCGTTGCTGCCCGCACGCCGAGCTTGTCCGGCTGCGCCGGATCGGACATCGCAACCGATTCGCGGAGCGACTGAACGAGGTTCGCATCATCGATTACGTCGACGCGTAGGTTCTGAGCTTGAACGAAAGTCGCAGACAGGGTGATTAGTATGACGAGAAGATATCGGGTCAAGGGATCATTCCATCTAAGAAGATTCAATTTTTCGATTGCATTTTAAATATTTGTGTCTGTGACGTTCTCAATCGCAAACTAACGCTGATAAATCGGCAGTAGACCGTAAGCGGGCGTCAGCGCCAAAATCGCCAACGAAGTGCTATAGGTTTGGCCAAAATGTTTCTCATTGGCGCCACCCGCTGGCCATCCGCCGCTATCGGTTTGTTCCTCGAGCATGCCGGCGGCGATTTGTGGAAAGATCTGATCCCACGCGTCCCCGCCGACTTGTGCCATCGCTTGGCTGCTGTAGTAGCTGGCCAAGTAGTAATAGTTGTTCTGCCACGGGTTGGGGTAAGCCCGGCTACGGAACCATCGTACTGCAGTTGCGACCCCTTCGTGGTCTTGGCGTCCACCCAGGATCAACGTCAGTGTCGCCGATGCGGTATTGGCCAGAGTGATTTGCGGATTGGTTGGCTGTGACTCGACGGGACGGTAACGAAAAACTCCTTTTTCGTGTTGCGACACGTCGCGTTCGTAGCATCGCTGGACAAAATCCAAGCCCTCGTCAAAGTATTGTTTGGGGACATTAAATTCCGCGTTTCGCGCTGACCGCAAAAACATTAGCGCCCACCCGGTGACGGACATGTCCGACGATGCCGTTGGGCTTTCGGGATACCCGTACCGCCATCCGCCGTTGTCGGCTTCGGCTGCTTTTGTTCGCGATTGCACCTCGCGGTGGTAGATCAACGCCCGATGGATTGCCTCTTCAATTCGTTCGGATCGTTCGCCTGAGCACATTCCGTAGACTTCGCCAAGCATCAGCCCGGCAATCGAATGGTTGTACACGACAGTTTGCGAAGGGGTCAGATGTTGTGCGGGTGGAATCACCGGCAATAGTGAAAAGTAACCTCGACGCCGCTGAGTGCTCAGCACAAAGTCGATCCCCCGCGTGATATTCTCGCCATACGGTCCTTGATCGGGCAGATGACCACGCGAAAGAAACGCCATGATTGCCATCGATGTGACGGCGGGTTGAGCGATCTCGTCGCTGGGGAATCGTCCATCTTCGGCCTGTTGGCTGGCCAACCACTTTAATCCACGGTCGACCGAGGACTCCACTCTCGCCCACTGGCTGGCCGGAAGCGCGGCACTCAGATTCGTGTTCGTTGCGATCACCGAACCGCTGTCTTGTTGCCCATGGACGTGTTGCCCCTGGATTGCCCCCAGCAGGAAACAGATTGTCGTCAACATCACCAGCCTGCCGATGCAACGTGGACTCGCCTTGATTGAGTCCCCAGGATTCGCGATATCGAAGATCCGTCGATATCGGTCGCCGTTTTTTAAATTGTTAGTCTTCATCGATTGTCTGCATCAGTTCGCGAATCTGGTCTTGGTATTGCTCGATCGCTTTGCGATAGGCCGCTGGCGGTTGTTTGCCGCGAACCTGCCAGAGCCCATCATCGAGTGTGGAAAGCAGTTTGTTCCATTGTTGATCGGGAATCGCTTCGCCTGCGGAGATCGCTCGCAGCAACCCCGCGGCCTCATCCGACTGGACCATTCGCTCCCACGCGGCACGATTGCCATTTTCGTCGTCAGAAAGATCGATCATTTTTTGAACATCTTCGGCGAGCTGTTCCAAGCGGCGGCGCTGAGCTTCGGTTGTATCCGGGTCGTCTCGTTGTTCTTGGATTTCGACCAACGATTTTTCGAGCATCTGCTGTGTCTTCTTTGCTTCTTCGCGTTTCTCGCGTTGCTCGTCCGACAGCTCCTGCGGATCAGGCTTGTCTTGCTTTGCCTTTTTAAGCGCTCGCTTCATCTTCATTGCTTCTTTCAGTCTCGCCGCGGCGGCTTGTCCCGAATCACCGAGCGAACCCGCGCCGCTTTGCTGCCAAAAAACCGAATCTGCAATCACACGGAGATTTCGCGGACGATTGGGAATGCCCAATTGGGTGGCGATATTGGGCTCGCGTTCGAGTCGTGCTAGGAATTCATCGAGCGTGGGATCGCGAAGGTCGGCGATATTTGGATTTTGCACATCGTATTGGTCTAAAGCATCGACGACGGCACGGCGTATCTTGTCGAATAGCTGTTCCGCTTCCGTCAATCGTTCGGTGGCAAGTCGTTGTTGGCGGGAGGCGGAATCGAGTTGCGTCTGACTTGCTCGAAACGCTGCTGCGGCTTGATTGAACGTGATCGTTTCCATCAACCGATGCAATTCTTCGATCATCACAGCGATCTCATCCGGGATCGGCGATTCCGCCAACTGCTGGAACTGGCCCTCCAATTCAGTCTTCATGTCAAGCATTTCAACTCGCAGCATTTGTGTCTCAACCGCGATACGATGCTGTTCCGTTTTGACAATCCGCGAATAGGATTGTTCCGCCAAGCTTTGGCTCAATATCGCCCACGCATCGGCTTGATCGGCGACGGTTCGTGTTTCCAACATGCGAGGTTCGACGTAGTCCGAGATCGCATCGACAGATTCGTTTTCAAACAGCAAACGATCGAGCGTTGCTGAGAAGCGGTCGAATTGGGCAACCAGTGTGCGAGCATGGTTGACCAAGGACGCCTGTTCCTCGACGGATCCGGCCGCTGCGATTACCTTGTCAGCGTCAAAGCTGACCGTGCGAGCGAGACTCGCGATCTGTTTCACTTGGCGAATTACTTCTGCGGGGGTGCCGACGGCAGCATCAAGTTCCAGCGGCATTTGCTTTTCAATTCGTTCGGCAAGTTCCGCCGCATCTTTTGCCAAATCCGTTGCCGAGTGCAAACGTAATTCGACGATGATCGTCCATAGATCCGGTTTTTGGTTTTCATCAATCTGCGACCATCCCAATACTTCTTCGGTCGCATCGTATTGTCGCTGCGAGATATCGGTTAAACGGTCTCGCAACGAGTTTCGACGGCGTTTGACTAATTCGAGATATCGGGAAAGCAGCCGCGGGTCATCCCCGAGCATTTGCGCGAACTCGTCCATCATCTCGCGACGCAGCTTGACGACTTCGGCGAAGCGATCGAGGTATTCTTGGTCGACTTCGATGATCCCCATTTTGCGTTCGAGCGGGTTGCGGTTTTGCCGCGATTCCCGCATCAAGGTGCGTCGCTTCTCGATATAGATCTCGTACATCGTGACGGTTTCGTCGAGCGAACGTTTCAGCTTCTTTTCCTGAACCACACGGTCATAGCGTTTCAGCAACGCATCCAATAACTCTCGTGATCGGACCACATGTTGAAGTGACACCGTGGCATCCGCGTCGCTGGCGTTGGGCCTTTGGATGGCGGCAAACACACGGTCTCGGGCCGGAGTGACGTGGGTCCGTGCGATGTCGACCATTTGCAGCCCCACAAAGGCATATTGATTCTGTTTCGTTTGCTCTCGCAGATCCGCGACATACGCTTCGATGTTTCCCAGTCCGAGATCCAACCGCCTGAACTGTTCCGCCCGATCGGCATCGGCGATTCTATGATCGAGCAATTGCTTTAGCCCCGTTTCGATCTCAGCGAGCATTTTGTCGATCGTGACAACGTTATCACGCACCTCCATTTCTTCGCCGGGAAGATCGTTCGCCTCAGCGATCGCGGCCAATCTTGCGGTAATCTTCAACCGCCGTCGTCCGGTCATCGTTTTTTGGCCGCTACGACTGCGTTGTGGCTCGAGTGAATACTTGGCTGGGGGCGACGGTGGTGTGTTGCTGGCGGATGGTTTAGCGGGAACATTCGCCAGACTGGGCGGCGCCGGTGAAGCTGCTTTGTATTCTTCGTTCGGCTCAGGCATCGCATCGGAGGGGTCCGAGTCGCGTTTTTGATCCGCTTCCTCCGTGATGACATGATCCTTGTTCGCTACATCACGATTTGACTTGTCTTTCTCGCCCTCGTCATTTTTGCCAGCGACCTTGTCTGTCGACTTAACGTCTCGGTTTTCCACCGTTTGATCCCTTGGACCGTCGG
>CAXBHV010000614.1:0-5019 GCA_963974855.1 uncultured Rhodopirellula sp.
CCATTGGCATGGTTGTGCATCGCCGCCCGCAGCATCCGACGTGTCTTGCGAGGCACACGCGGGGGTGCATCTCCGTTGACGACCAACCCCGTCACCGATTGTCGCCCTCCCTTGCGAATGATGCGGGTCTTCTCGGGATGCACGCGGAACCCTTCGTCTGAAACAATACGCTTGATCAGCCCGATCATTGTCGCTGGATTCAAATCGCCTTTCGTGGACGCCGGCATGCTCAGCGTGATGTCGTCGGCATAGCGTGTGTAACGCCAACCATACCGTTTCGCCAATCCCGCGATCCGGCGGTCCATCTTCAGACAAATCACGTTCGACAAGCCGGGACTTGTCGGTGCCCCTTGCGGCAAACATCTTGGCCCCAACGAAACGTAGAACGTCCTTCCGTCTTCGACCACCATTTGCCTTGGTGATTCAGTGCAAAGCAGAGCCAACAGCGTTGCAATCTGCTCGCGGTAACCTGCATGACGAAAGATCCCTTTGACACGCGGGAAGGTCACGGTCGGAAAGAAGTCTTTGATGTCAAGTTTGACGATCATCCGCGAATCGGTGTGCTGCGACGCATTCGTCATAATCGATCGGCCAGGCAAAAAACCGTGTGCGGCGCCATGAACCAGCAACCGTTCGACAACATTGCGAAGTACCCAGTGTTGTGCTTGTTTTAATTTTGGCATCGGTGCCCAAATGGCTCGTTCGCTGCCATCGCGTTTGGGAATTGTAAAACGGCAATAGTGCAGTTTCGTAGCGACTTCGCGGTGATAAACCAGCCAGCGAAGTTCCGCGATCGACAACTCCAACGCCTCGGCTAACTGTTTTGGCTTATCCAACGGTGGAAGCTCATTTTCCGCTGCGCGTGCTTCGGCCTGTTCTAAGTCCCATTTGTCATAGTCCAGTGCATCGTTCCAAAACACTCCTTCGCCAAGAAAGACAATGTTCTCAGTTTTGTAGGCTCGCCATGCGTCACGGTAGAGCGTTCGCTTCTCGGCCGCTTCGGTCTTGAGTTCCTTCTTGTAGCGAGCCAACTCGCGCGCAGACATGTTGTCAGTCGCGCGTCGCTCGACCATGAAGCCGCGTTCTCGCAACTGTGAATCGACATAGGCATTGATGCTGCCGGCTTGTTCGATGCCGCGAAAAATTGTCACTAAGTCCGTCGTTCTGCTCGTCATGGCGTGTTCCTATTGGGGTGGCGTCGCCGCCTGGCCTCTGGCATCGGTTGCCCCGCGACCGTCAATGCACTACACAAAAATACCAAAGCGATTTCGGGGATGCTATTCAGACGCGTCCAAGAACCCGCCCTCTTTCAATCGATGAACGCGTCCAAAGTAATCGGTTCTTGCATCATCAACAGACGCAAATTGAAATTGTTGCAGCCGCAAAATTTCGCCTGCGTGTCCCCAGCGAATTTTCAGTTTTTTGCGGTCGAGCGACAATTGATAAACCTCTTCGTAATCCTTGCGTCGACGACTGAAAGACCGTGTTTCGACTAAGATTGTTTTCTCGCTACGTCCGCCCTCGCGTCGTTTGCGTTCTCGGATCGCATGAGCGAGTCGCAATGAAATCAGACACGTGCATGGTCCCGCCTTGAGTCCTTGTTGACGAAACGTATTGCACGTGCATTCCGCTCTACTGACGAACCCTTCGTCGGTGATCAACATTTGAGGTCGATACTCTCGCTTGTCTTCTTTGACGACGGCTTTGCCAATGATTTCCAGACCGGAACCGTGAATCCGATTCTCGGTCGTGATCGAAACCGCATCCTTACGATGCACCAAGTCATAAGCCAGCTTTTCACGCGAATTGCGAAATTCCAACCGGTCCAAATCCAAAGGTTGGCCCGTCAGCGGTCGCAATCGAAATCGCTCACTTGGCATGTCGTACATCAGTTGTCCGTACTGACACCCAAGCTGCAAAGGCTCGACCAATTCGACCCCTTTCAATTTTGTTGCTTTGCTCAACGCGTCCCGCTCAGCAAACCATTCATGCGACAAATACTTGACGATTTTCTCCAGCGGCTTGCTGTCTTGCGTCTTACGTGGCAGCAGAAGATCAAAGTTCACGGCGGACGACCAATTCGCCGCTGTAAATCCCGTCATTCCCAACGTCATCGTAATCGCGCCGGCACGCAGGATCCAAAAGCTTGGCAGCCCGCTGCCCATCGTAAAGACCTCAACCTCATCGACGATCGGCAACATTCGGCTCAACAACATCAATCGTCTTCGGCCCCACAAGCGAATCACTTTGGCTTGCCGGCCTTGATAGATTTCCGCCGAGGTTTCGATCAACGTTTCCCAGGGCTCCAGGACAATCCGTGGCCGTTCGCCGGGGACTAATTCGACTCGCAATCCTCGTCGTTTGCCTTTGCTGTCCGCATGCATGCGTAGATGTCGCAACACGTTGTACAAATCAATCGCCGACAATTTGAACGCGTCGGTCGGCAGCATCGTTGCCGATTGCACTTGCAGAAAGCCACGCAGCCATGAATCGGGAATCTTGATTTGCTTTTCCAGCACTTCGTGGTCATCCGTCGCGACCTTGACCGCTTCCTGAGCTATGGTCAGCCGTGTTTCCCGATAGCTGCGAAATCGCTGGATACTGTCAAACAGCGTTTCACTAAAATCGATATTCGTGGTTCCGCACACCGGATCACTTTGCAGATCAAACGCATCGAGCGAAATCGACAAATTCGCATACGAGCCCTCGTCTTTGCTAAAGACTTCAAAGAAGACCTTGTCTGGATGAACGCTGATCACTGGATCAAGGATCAGGCAAGCTAATGGATCATTTCGGCTGAGCCAATTGAAGTAGGCGTGTTGTGCTTGCCAAGCGTTTAAGTTCGCCGACTCGTTTCGCATCCGGCGATAGGCGTTGTACGCCGTGCGATCTTTGGGGACGTAACGATAGTCGCTGCCGACGATGCTGTAGAGGGCCGACAACGCCTCGCGAAATCGTAGCGGGTCACGGACGATCGCGTCCAACGATACCGGATCTCGCTGCAAATTTCCAAAAAGTGCCAATCGAGGCGTTCCGGCGTCCGCTACCATCCGGCTTTGTCCCGCATACGAAACAGGCACTTCGGTAAACGAGCGTTCGGGTTCGCCTTCGCTGTTGGTCGGTTCGTTCGTCATAGGGAAGGTCTCTTGTTTTGGGGATGGTTTCCCCTGTAAAGATTTTCTGCACTCGTATAAGGTGCTGTTTGTTGAGGTCAATAAACTGCTTATAAGTCCAGAAGTTACTTCGCCATTTGTCGCTTGGCTCGTCGCAATCCTCGCCATGCTGCCTTACGCAATTCCTCGCTGTTTGCTTCGTCTTTTGCGACTTCCACCAAACGCGAGTTCGCGTCGAGCGAGCCCATTTTGGCGAGTCCCTCGATTGCACCCAACCTCGCCGTTTCAGCCAACTCGGCACTCGTTGCTACCGATGCAAGCATCGTGACGTCCGCGTCCGCGATTGCTTTGGGAAGCACCACCGGTTGGTAATGCACGTTCACGACGCCGACGTTAACTGCGGACGTCACATCCACACTGTCGACCGTTGCCAATTCGTTGAACAGCACGCGGTCTGAAAGCATCTGTTCAGCCAGCCCTGCACCCCGTTCGGGATCCGCCTGAGTGATCAATCGAGCGGCCATGTGCCGGATCGCCGTGTCGTGGTCTGACACCATCACCGCAATGGCGTCCAAGTCGGCCTTCGTTAACTTGGAATTTGCCAGCGATTCCAGGGCCATTAATCGGATCGGAACAAACGCGACATCGTCCATGTTGGTCAATGCCAACGCAATCAATTCCTTCTTGAGATTCCCAAAACGCCCTGCCGCCCAAGTTAGACGAACCATCGCATCGGTGATCTCGTCGATGGCGAATTCCGCTTCCGCCGCACCCCCGCGACGATCTTGCTCGCGGCACTCGTCCCACTTTTTTAACCATCGCGAAAGTGGGGCTTTGACTGCGCCGGCATGCGATTTATCAGCAGATCGGCCCAGTACATGACTGGCAACATCAACAGTCCCAGGATGCTGCGACTCGATCGCGTTGGCGGCCGCATCAACCGGCAAGGGGTCGAGACTCAACAAGTGGGTCGCAAGTTGTTCGCGTACGGACTCACTCGGCGTCACCAGCAATTCAAAGATTCGATCTGGAGCCCCTGATTCGCAAATCCGTTTCAAACAGTGAAACTCGTCTTCGTCGTCTTCCAGTGTGTAGTCGGCTTTGACCAAAGCGTAATCGGGCTCGAGCGACTCATCGCCAAACAAACGACGCGCGGCAACATAAGCGACTTCCTTGTACGATCCTGTGCTCAGTAGCGAAAGCAACAAGTCACGTGTTTCCGAAGCATCGTTGTACCCCAGTTGTTCAATCGCCCCTGCAACGTCGCCAACACGCTCATGCACTCTTTTTCGAATCACGCTCCAACCACTCGGCGTGTTCAGCCAACGCAGTCCAATTACGGCACCATAGGAGACCGTACCGCCGCTGGATGCCAACCGAGTGAGCAGTTTTAGAATTTCATCGGATCGCTCGGTTGTGCCGAGATGCCCGATCGCTTCGGCCGCCGTTTGTTGCAAGGCGTGGACATTGTCGCTGGCGATTCGCAGCAGCACATCCCAAGCACGCTCGTCCGACAATTCCCCCAATGCCGCGACCGCACGTTGCCGCAAATACAAGTCGCTCATCAATTCCACAGCGGACAACAACACGTTGACGCCGTTGGGCATTCCTGCGCGTGCTAGCCCCTCGGACGCCTGGAATTGCATGATTGGGTCGCGGTGTTCTAGCAGCGTCACAAGCGTCTGGCTCGGTCCCTTTCGGTATTTTAGCCGCCAACCAATTGCTTCGGTCACCGCGTGCCGCAGCGACGCATCTGGATGGACCGTTAGCGTCGCGAGTATCGGATCAACTGCATCACTAAGCGACCAACGTGCGGCAGGAATCAAACGCATCCAATTCTTCCATAGATCAAGCTCGTGAACCTTTGCGATCAAATCGGAGAGCACTCCGTCGTGCCGTGGAAATT
>CAXBHV010000615.1:0-5018 GCA_963974855.1 uncultured Rhodopirellula sp.
CAAGCCACGTTGCCCACCACTGCGGATCGACGGGTGCAATCGCTTGGGCAATCGGGACAGATGCAACTTTACCGGATCAGTGTAGAAGAGTCTGACGTCACCTTCGCTCCGAAGACAACCGCTGCTGCGTCCACTGGAACATCGACAGCGGCGCAGGGTGAATTTGTTGAATCAAGTTCCACTGCAACAACTCCGGTTGCCGCACAGGCCGACGCTGGCACGTTGGCGGTCAGTACCCAATCGCAAACGGACGCGGCAACTTCGTCACTAGGTGGGACGGAGGATTGGGTTGGCGAATCGCTGCTCCGTTCGCAATTGGCGAGCTCTTCGGCTGCGTCTTCGAACGCTGACGCCGTGGATGATGCGATGAGTCAAGTTGCGTCCGAGTTGACTCGGATTTCCAAGTCAGGTGACGCGATTGCCGAGCAAGACGCCAGCCAGAATCCGCTCAGCGATCAAGCGATCGATGCCGCAATCGCCTCTGATCTATAAGAATCGGCGGCGCTGGTATTGCAATTTAAGCGGTATATCACTGTCGTAGCCAAACTCGCCAGAACGTGATTTTCAACGGTCTGGCGGCGGCAGCTACGTCGAAATCCGACTGAAATGCATGCCTTCAAACGTGAACCCATACGAAGCTGTAACGTCAGTTCGAGCATCTAATGCCCACGGGCGGCGATTATCGCTGCCTTCCGGCAAACGTGTAGCATGGAACGCGTTTCTTTTGCTGATCGCTGCGTTCTTGCTGGCGGACAGTTACTCACGCTTTACACCGAGCCTCACGCGACTTCTCTCGCGATCGCACGACGACATCAATGCGGTCGCATCGTTCGCTCGATTCACGGGACTCTTTGCACCGGTTTTCGTTCTTGTCGCGTTTTCAACATTCTTCTTTTCAAAGCGGGGCTGGGCAATTCGGTTGCTGTTTCTGATTCCCCTCTTTTCGATTCTGATGCGATCCCTACCTCCGCGAACGATCAACTACTTATTGTCGGTCGTCTATTTTCTCGCCGTGTCCTCAATCTTGCACGCGGGGGTCGGATGGCCAATCCTCATCCGAAACCGTGGTGCCAAGCAGCGTGAATGATGGCTGCCAATCAGCCGATTTCTTTGGACTTCAAAAGCGGGGCAATCGCTGCGATTTAACTTGTTCAAACCTGGTTTCAAGTCGACAATTCAGTGCCGCGATGCGGCTTAGATTATGGTCTGGGGAGCTTGGAAAGGCCTGTTCGCTGCCCAAAAACCGTAAAAGTACGTATTTTACGGAAAAATAAAGTTCCCCATTGACATAATGCCCGCTGACGCTAGTCCCCCCCACGAAACCCGTTTTCCGTCCAAGATTGCGCTCTCAAAACGACTATATTGCAGAAAACACTGAAAAACGTGGGCTTTTTTGGGCAAAGCCGGGTTGCGTCAGTGGCATCACGGACATAACACTTTGCCCTATTGAAAACATCGAGCAAAACAGCTCACCCCAGATTACTCTCACCCTGTCATTAAGAAGGTTGTTGCACATGGCTAAAGCCGCACCCAAGGCAGCCCCACTCAAGGCTCCGACCAAGACTCAGATTTTGGCTAACATTTCTGAGTCGACCGAACTTACGAAGAAGGACGTTGCCGCCGTCTTCGACGCGTTGACCGCTGAAATCGAAAAAGCAATCAGCAAAGGTGGCCCTGGCCAGTTCGCAATTCCTGGTCTTTGCAAGATCATCCTCAAGGACGTTCCTGCGAAGCCAAAGCGAAAAGGCCGTAATCCTGCCGACGGCAGCGAAATTTGGTTGAACCCTAAACCAGCCAGCAAGAAGCTTTCGATCCGACCACTAAAGGGTCTGAAAGAAATGATCTAAAAACCCCTCTGGGTTTTACCGATCATCCAATGTCTTCGGACCATGCCTTCGGGCGAACGCAATACAAGCAGCTGGCAATCGCCGATTTCGATCGGGTTGCCAGCTCTTTTCGATTTGCGACGACTCTTTTCTATATCACTGGTCTTTTCTTTTTCAGTGAACTTGGCTTCGTTTCTAGAACGTCCGAGCCGGAAATCGATGGTTCATCGGCTACACCACAACAAATAAAATCACGGCATTGGTATTTCGTGATTTTTCTCATTTTTGTTAAAGGTCCAAGTCAGAACCAATTTCCTTCGATTCACTCGGTGTTCGACATGCGACGACTCTGCCTCGGAACCTGCATGCTTGCGTTGGCGTTAACCAATGTCGGCTGTAGGCAAACGACTGGCCCAACTGCGGGCGGCCCGCTCACGCCAGTAGGCCCAATGGCCCCGGTTGGACTAACGCCCGCACCTGTCGGAGGGATGGGAGCCTCGGCACTCAGCCCGATGGGAGCCGCCACGCGTGTACCACCTCCACCGAACAATTCATTCCAAAACCCCAACGGGGCGCCGGCAAGCTTCGTCCCGTACGGACAAGCCAACGCGGCACCATTCCGGTCCAGTAACGAACTGCAACCATTCGATTCGTTCTCGTCCAATCAACAGCAATCCTACGGGCCTCGCCCGCAGGCCTCGGCTGCGGGCGGAGGCAACTCGTTTGGCAATCAAGCCATCGGTTCGGGCGTCGCAACCACTGGATGGACGGAGACAAACTCTCAAGTCAGCACGGTCTCGGGAACCTTTGACAATCCAAACCAAAACCCAAACCAAAATTACGCAGCTCCGGCCAACGGGTACCAGCCCACCAACTCGGTACCACGGGTACGCTTTAACGGAATGCAGGTCAATGATCTAACCGGAGCTCCGCAGACGCCTTACAGCGTCACGCCAGTTGCTCCCTATGCGGCTCCGATGCAAGCGTCCACAATGAGTCGCGGCTATTATCCGCCCTCGTTCGACAATAACAACGCAGTTAATTTGGCGCCCCAGCGTGCACCGGCGGAGTATCAATCGAATCCGCAATACAACCCGCAACCGACTACCAACTCGCAATGGGGGACCGCCGCAGACGCGTCCGCCGCTTTGCAGCCACTTTCGACGGCGCCGCCTAATAGTCGGGCCGATTTGCCATTGGGTGCTGCACCAATCGGAAACGAACGCTCGGTCGCTCCGGGACTGCAACCTGCTCCGCAACCGAACAATCCGCAACCGAACAACACGAACGCTGCGGGAACGACCGTCAATGCGTTTGAACTAAGAAACAGCCAGCTGGTCGAGCATCAACCTCGTTCATCGATGGCCCCCGCGTTTCAAGGGGCCCAGCGGTTCACAACACCCCTGCCCGGCACGGCACCTCTTCCTGGCACGACGCCGATTGGCGAATCGGTGCCACAAACCGCCGACAACAATAACGCACTTCGCTGGGGACGCCCAAGAACGGCGTTTTAAGAACGTTGTGTTAAGAAATCGGTTTAAAGAATTCTGTCACGATAAGTCGCAAGGCACTAGTGCGGCGACAGCATGGCAAAAGACGAGTCAACCGGGGCGAAGCCGAATTGAGGATCTTTCCGCGGCTTGTTCACTACGGCCGACAACAATTCCTGCAAGTCTTCGATCGGCTCAGGTTTGCTGTACAGATACCCTTGGCCAAAATCGCACTTCAGATCGCGAAGTTGCTGCAATTGCCGCGTCGTCTCGATGCCTTCGGCAATCACGCGTGTGTCCAGATTATGAGCCAGTGTAATAATGGCATGGATAATCGATTCATAGTCGTCTCCGACTTCCATCGTTGAGACGAACGAACGATCTATCTTTAACACATCGATTGGGAATCGGTGCAAACAGCTCAGCGATGAATGGCCGGTGCCGAAGTCATCCATATGCAAACGAATTCCCAGATTACGAATCTCGCCCAGACAATCAACAACTTGTTCGGGACTATCCATGATCATCGATTCGGTGATCTCGAGATTCAATTGGTCCGGCGAAACATTTTCGGTTTCGAGTACGTCCTTCAAGAGGGCGACAAAGCCCGAGTCGGCAAGTTGCCGTTTTGAAACATTCACGCCGATTGAAATCGGCGGGCCATCCCCTCGTGCCTCATTCAAGCGGTGAATCGTGCGACACGCTTCTTCTAGAATCCAGCGACCGATGGGAACGATCAAGCCAATCTCTTCGGCAACAGGCACAAATTCAGCTGGGCTGATTAACCCCTTTGTCGCGTGGTCCCAGCGAACAAGCGATTCCAAACCGACAATCACTCCCGTTTCGATGTCAAAAATGGGCTGATATACCAAACGCAACCCACCGTCCTTGAGCACGGTGCGAAGCGCTTCTTCGAGTTCGAGTCGTTTGAGCACCGATTCGTGCATCGCGTGGTCAAACACCGCCAAACATTGCTTGCCGCTGAACTTGGCTCGGTACATTGCCAGGTCAGCGTTTCGCATCAATTCTTCGGGCGTGGTCACCGCGTCGTTGGAAAACGCAATGCCAAGGCTCGTTCCGAGCGTCAATTCGTGGCCGCCTACCGTATAACGGCCGATCAGATCCATGCGGATTTGCTCCGCGAATTCGGTGGCAACCTCTTCACTGGCAACGTTGCCGAGGAAAATGACGAATTCGTCGCCACCGAGTCGGGCGACTAAGTTGTGTGTCTTTGTTTCGGAGTTGCGTGAAACGGAATCAACTGCCGCTTGCAATCGCTCACCAATGGCAACTAACAACTGGTCACCGACGGCGTGGCCGAGGCTATCGTTGATAATCTTGAAATTATCAAGATCCAAGAAGATTAACGCGTCACAGCTGCCAGGCCGGAATGGTCGATTCGCAAATCGCGACTCAAGCATT
This sequence comes from uncultured Rhodopirellula sp., assembly GCA_963974855.1. Classification (GTDB taxonomy): domain Bacteria; phylum Planctomycetota; class Planctomycetia; order Pirellulales; family Pirellulaceae; genus Novipirellula. The sequence continues at coordinate 4,739 of CAXBHV010000615.1, forward strand.
TGTTTTAAGTGAGTGCGGTTGGGCAGATTCGTTAACGCGTCGTGAGTCGCGGCGTGTTGCAGTTCCGATTCCGCTGATTTTCGTTGGCGAATCTCGACATGCAATTGCTGGTTCGAACTGCACAACTGTTTCAGCCGCGAGACCATCGTGTCAATATTGGTCGCCAAGTCACCAAATTCGTCGTTGCGATTGATTTCCGAACGAGCCGAGAAGTTGCCGGTTTCGCCCATTCGCGTGGCATGTTGAGACAATTGATTCAGCGGATTGATCACGATTTGTT
>CAXBHV010000616.1:0-5012 GCA_963974855.1 uncultured Rhodopirellula sp.
CTGGAAATTGCTGACGCCACCGTGGGTGTCGCCAAGAGTCCAGTTCTCGATCAACACTTTGCGTACGTCGGCTTTGTCATCGCCATCGGTGTCTTTTAAGTACAGTGTCTCGACCGCGTTTTGAACGATCGCCCCGCCGTCATGGAACGTGATGCTCGTCGGGATGCTCAGTTCCTCGGCAAACACGGTGAACTTGTCCGCTTTCCAGTCGCCGTCGGTGTCCTCACAGATGCGAATGCGATCGCGTCCTTTCCCGGCTGGCTGCAATTCGTTGGGGTAGTCGTAGGTCTCGGCGACCCACAATCGGCCTCGCTCGTCCCACGCCATGCAGATCGGCTTGCCCTTCAAATCCGGTTCCGACGCAAACAGTTCGACATGAAATCCCTTGGGGACAACCAGATGCTTCATCGACTCGGCGGGCTCGAGCGGCTTTTGCATCATGTTCATCGGTTTGCCCTGTACACCCCATTTATCGGACGGGGTGTAGTTCGGGATTTCGCTACCGACGTCTTGGTATTCGAACGGTTTGGCGTCCGCAGCGATTTTTGTCATCTCGGGAACCGGAAACGCTCGGTCGAGCAGAAAATCGCCAGCCTGTTGCGGATCGTCTTTTGCTGCCCAGCGAATGCCACGTTCAACGAGGTTTTGAAAACCAGGATTGTTCCAGGTCCGGGAATCGTGCCCCCAGGCGGTGTAGAAAACACGCCCGTCTCCCTCGTTGCGGATCCATGTCCAAGGTTCGCGGCCTTCGGCGTCGACACGATACTCAAGCACCGTGCGGTTTTTTTCGTTGTGCCTGTGGTGCACGTAAGTTTCGTCCCAGCTTTCGAACCCGCCAAAACCTTGCATCAGCGGATGATCAGAGTTGGCGATGTCGGTGCGGAACACGCCGGTGCCGTGACGTTGAAACTGGGCTCCCATCAACGCAACGATTCGGTCGTCATTGTGAAAGCAATACGTGGCACAGTGCAGCGGGACAAAACCGCCGCCTTGCTTGACATATTGCAACAACGCATCAGCTTGAGATTTTTCAATGTTGTCGATGTTGGCATAGAGTGCCACCGCATCGTATTGCCCGAGCGTTTTTGGATTCAGCATCGCTAAATCCTCGCTGTAGGTCATCTCAATACCCCGTGTCTTTAAGAACGGGGCAAGTTCATCAAACCGTGGTTTGGGTTGATGATGTCCTTGGTCGCCGATGAACAGGACTCTCAAATGATCTGCCGCACTTGCCGATCCTGAAATGGCCGATCCTGTGATAAACAATGCGATCACAAGTAGCAGCCGGGCTGTGAAAGAAAACGAGGGTTTCATAGTGAAGGGAGGCACCATAGGGGAAGGGAAGCGAGACAACGGAGTTCGCCAGGACCGAGTAGAAGATCAAGATGCGGCAAGATGCGGGCGCGGACGCGTTAATCCGTGAGACAAGCTGACCGGTCGCGTGACAATGTGAACTCAGGCAGATGGACCACTTTGCCGCCGTTCATCGCCGATTCGTGGGCACAGATGCCAACGCAAGTCCAGTTGGCACTGGTCACAGCGTCAGGAAGCGGACGGCGATTCTCTAGCACACTGCTGACAAACTCGTTAACCAGATGTGGGTGCGATCCACCGTGGCCGCCGCCTTGTAAGAACGACAAGTGATCGGCGTCATGGATTTCTTGCGGTAACGTGAAACGGCGAATCGATTCGGGCAGTAAGTGGGCAAAGTCTGGGACTTCTACTTTTTCGGCAATCTCGTGCTCAGGTTTCTTGGCCGTGTGAATCACATGCGGTTCGTTTTCAACCAGCGTCCATTCAAAACTTTTCTCCGTTCCGTACACATCAAAGCTCTCGCGGTACTGGCGTGCCACGTCATACAAAAATCGCCAGATGTGAGCCGTCAGATCGGTGTCTTTGATCTTGATATGACATGTTTCGACCGCGAACGGGTTACCTGATTTTTTGGCGATGTCTTCGCGGACGCTGCCCGAACCAAAACAGCTGACGTACTCGGCCAATCCTCCAACCAGTCCCAAACAGGGGCTAACCACATGCGTCGCGTAGTGCATCGGAATCATCTTTTCCCAGTACGAGGGCCATCCATCCATGTCTTGCGGATGCGAAGCGGCAAGGTACTGGATCTTGCCCAGTTCGCCACTTTCGTACAGTTGTTTGATGAACAAATATTCGCGACTGTAGACCACCGTTTCGGCCATCATGTAGTGCAGTCCGGTGTCTTGTACCTTTTCGACAATTTGTTGGCACTCTTCGATCGTGGTCGCCATCGGTACCGTGCACATCACATGCTTGCCTGCGTCGAGCGCCTGCAGCGACATCCAAGCGTGATCGGGAATGGGCGAGTTGATGTGGACCGCATCCACGTTGGGGTCGGCCAGCAAATCATCAAACGACGTGTAACGTCCACCAATTTCAAATTGGTCGCCACACTCATCAAGTCCTGCTTGGTCGCGGCGGCAAATCGCCGTGACTTCCGCGTTTGGGTGGGCCTGGTAAATGGGAATGAACTCGGCTCCAAAACCAAGTCCAACCATCCCTAAACGCAATTTCTTTGAGGTTTCTGACATGATCGGTTCTCTCCGCGAGGGATTTTGGAATGTGAAGGAGGTAGATTGTGGGGGCAGGCAAACAACAGTGTAACGAGGAAGACTTGCCGGCCAGTGGTGGCGCACCCGATGAATCGATCATGCATTGTCGGTCCGAAGTGACGCTGCGTCGATGAGATGATACGCGAAAGCATTGAGATATTTTACTTGTGTTTTTTGCAATTGTTTTAGGTGGTTCCTGGTGTAATATTCAGGTCGCTCCTGCTTCTTTGCTGCCTTTTGTAGAGTTTTTGCGATGATTCGACGTCGCTCCGTCGCACTGCTGATTGAAACCTCCAATGCGTATGCGCGTGGATTGTTGTCCGGAATCGTTGACTACATCCATTCGCATGATGCTTGGTCGATCTATCTGCCCGAACAAGAGCGTGCTGCCCCGCCGCCCGAATGGATTCGGCGTTGGAAGGGGGATGGAATCATTGCCCGGATTGAAACCAAAGAGATCGCAGAGTCGCTGCAAAAGACCGGCATTCCCGTTGTGGACGTCAGCGCCGCACGTCACTATCCCGGCGTTCCTTGGGTGGAAACCAATGATGCCGTGATTGCAACGCTTGCAGCAGAGCATCTTCTGCAGCGTGGATTCAAACATCTTGGATTTTGTGGCGATGCGGATTTCAATTGGTCTAAATGGCGGCGGAATTATTTTCGCGACGAGGTTGAAAAGGCGGGGTGTGACTTTCACTTCTACGAAACGGCGGTGAACGAGATGAATCCGTCGTCGCTCGATAATGAACGCAAGCGGATTGCCCAGTGGCTCAAGAATTTGCCGCGACCGATTGGTTTGCTTGCCGCCTACGACATCAAGGCGCAGTTGGTTTTGGATGTTTGCCGCGAACTTGAAATTGCGGTGCCCGAAGAGATTGCCGTGCTGGGTGTCGATAACGACGAGCTGCTTTGCAGTCTTGCCGATCCGCCTCTTTCCAGTGTCGTTCCTAATTCACGCAAAACCGGGTACGAAGCGGCGCGATTACTCGATCAAATGATGAATGGAGAAGAAGTTTCCAAGGAAGGGTTGTTGGTCGAACCGCTGGGAGTCGAAACGCGTCAATCAACCGACATTCTCGCCATCGATGACACCGATGTTGCTGCGGCGCTGCAGTTCATACGTCAACATGCGTTCGCCGGCATTAATGTCAACGATATCGTTCGCCATGTGAATATTTCGCGTCGTGTGCTGGAAACGCGATTTCGAAATGTCATCGGCCGCACGCCGCACGAAGAGATCCTGCGGCAACGGATCACGCGAGTGAAAAAATTGCTTGCGGAAACCGATATGACGCTTCGCCAAATCGCGACGCGTACCGGATTTGAACATACCGAATACTTGACCGTGGCATTCAAACGCGAAACCAAGCAAACCCCCACTCAGTTTCGCAAAGACGTGACCAACAAATAAGCCAGCGGTTTTCACCGTAATTTCAAACCGGACTCGGTTATCGTGTAAGGCACGATCGATTCGTCGCATGCACTGCCGCGGTGTTTCGCAACATGCAACGCACGTCCCATTTTGTTTCCGTCGCGCGTCTTGCCCATCAAAATGATCGTGTTTGCGTTGGACAGTACATCGCCGCTTTGAATCGGACGTACTAACAAATCATCGAGCATCACTTCGTGACTGGTGTACAGCAGCGTGCACCCGATGTCACGATGGTCGTAGGCGTGAGCTTGAATCGATTCCTCGTTCTTGCGGAACGCCACACGGAACAGATCTCGAGCAACCCAATCGTGTTCTTTTCGCAGGATTTGGTGGTAGATGTATTCGAACATCTCGAACTGAATCGAGTCGGCGGCCTTGTCGGTTGGTTCCACTCCGTCGATCACACAGCGGCGAACACCGTGAGCAAAGTTGCCGTAGAAAAATGCGATCGCTTGATCCAATTTCTTGGACTGCTCGTATTTCCATTCACGCCAACTATCCGAATCGAGATCGCTGGCGGTGACGCGGCGTCCTGAGTGCTGGAAGATATGCATGTAATCGCGTCGCGAGTGGGCGGCGTCCCAGATATTTGCCGCGTCCCATCGGCCATTCGCCTCAAACTCGCTCAACCGCCAATCATGTAGTCGCTCGGCATAAGCCGTGTGATTCTGCGAGTCGCCACGCGAAGTCAAATCGAACAGGATGCCCGCCTGGCCCTCTTGTTCGATTCCCGCGTTAGCAAACCCGAGCCCTAGCTGGGTTTTGCCGATCCCTGATGCTCCCATCACAACGGTCAGCGTGCCCGGGATCAATCCACCTCCTAGCAGTTCGTCTAGTTCGGGAATACCAGTTTTCAGTCGATGCGACATTGCGGGCAACGGGGGGGTTAGGGCAGGCGTGCGAAGGTGCGTAGCGGTGGTCATCTGTGTGACCACCGCCCCGCGAGTGAGGTTCGCGCGGGACAAGCCAAGTAATTTAAAAGGCCGAGGGAA